>JAFZOG010000153.1 GCA_017550745.1 Clostridia bacterium
AAAGACTGTGGCGCTGAGTTCGTTTTCACTGCAGGTGAACAGGAATTCTATGCCGAAAAGGGATTCCAGAACGAGCCCACCCGCTGCAAGGCCTGCCGTATGGCGCGCAAGGCCAACCGTGCTGCCAGCGGTGAGCGCAGGATGTTTAAGGCCATCTGTGCTGAATGCGGAAAAGAGACCGAGGTTCCTTTCGAGCCGAAGGAAGACCGCCCCGTATACTGCAGCGAGTGCTTCGCCGCCCGCCGCGGATAATACCTGCGCAGAAAGAAACGCCCGGGAGTGCGCACTCCCGGGCGTTTTTGCGTGTTTTAAACCGGATCCCCTCAGCCGGCAGGCCGGCAGCTCCCCTTCAGGAAGGGGAGCCATGGGAAATGGCGCTGCAGCGAAATAGCGATCAGATGTTTTCAAAGAACGGAGTCCCGTCTTCAGTGCAGAGGACGCCGTCGGTGAACTTCAGGGGCGTCGGGACCGTGAGCATGTATTTCAGGATTTCATCCATGCGGACGCTTTCCCGGAAGGTGACCAGGGAGAAACTGACGCCGTGCTTATGGGCGCGCCCGGTGCGGCCGATGCGGTGGAGATAGTACTCGTTCTCGTTGGGCAGGTCGTAGTTGATGACGGCCTCAACATCATCCACGTCGATCCCGCGGGCAGCGACGTCCGTGGAGACGAGGATCGGGAACTTTCCGCGCTTGAAGTCGCTCATGACGACGTTCCGCTTCGACTGGGGGATATCCCCGTGAAGGCACTGGGCATTGTACCCTTCCTTTACCAGGCGGCTGGTCAGCTTGTCGGTCATGAACTTGGTGTTGCAGAAGATCATGATCCGCTGGTATTCGTCGGCGTCCAGCAGATAGAGCAGGTGGTCGGTCTTCTGGTCCTGCTCGACCGCGATGACGTACTGGGTGATCTGGGGCCGGTCCTGCTTGGTCGCCTCGACGGTGATTTCCACCGGGTCATGCTGGTATTTCCAGGCAATGGTCAGCACGTCCTGGTTGGTGGTGGCGGAGAAGAGCACCAGCTGGCGGTCTGAGGGCGTGGCCTCGATGATTTTTGTCACGTCCTTGACAAAACCCATGTTGAGCATCTCGTCCGCTTCGTCCAGCACCATGGTATGGACGGCATCCAGGCGGATGTTGCCCCGCTGCATATGGTCCAGCAGGCGGCCCGGGGTCGCGATGACGATCTGGGGGCGGCGTTTCAGCGCGGTAATCTGGCGGGAGATGGACTGGCCGCCGTAAATGACGGCAATGCGTACGCCGTCGATATACTTTGCGAGCCGGGTCAGTTCCTCGCCGATCTGCAGGGCGAGCTCCCGGGTGGGCGCCAGGACGATTTCCTGTACCCTGCCGTCCTTCAGCTGGACGTATTCCAGCATGGGGATGCCGAAGGCACAGGTTTTTCCCGTGCCCGTGGGGGCGATGGCGTTGATGTCATGGCCTTCCATCATCAGGGGAATGGTTTTCGCCTGGACGGTGGAGGGCTCGTTGAAGCCCATGGCCCGGACAGCCTTCAGGATCTCAGAGGAGAGATCCATGGAATCGAAAGAAAATTCAGAATTCATAATTCACAATTCATAATGATATTCAGTCATGATAAGCCCGTAGTGCGATCGTCGCAGCCGCTCTGACGGCATGCAAAGCGCTGGTCAGCCGCGGGCTCCTGCAGCATAGGAGTTATTTGCCGGGCTGAAAGCCCGGATAACTCCGTAGTGCGATCGTCGCGACCGCTCTGACGGCGTGCAAAGCACTTGTCAGTCGCGGGCTCCTGTAGCATAGGAGTTATTTGCCGGGCTGAAAGCCCGGATAACTCCGTATTGCTTTGGACAGCTGATCGGGGCAGGAAGTGCCGCCGCGGCAGGGAATGCCTTCCAGCAGGGCGGCGATTTCTTCCGCGTTGCGGCCGGTGGCCAGCTTTGCCACACCCTGGGTGTTGCCCCTGCAGCCGTTGTTGATACGGCAGAAGGTGATGATGCCGTCCCGGATCTCCAGGTCAATGGAGGTGGAACAGGTGCCGGAACACTTGTAGTTGAACATAGGAATTACTCCTTACCGGCCGGAACATGCCCGCGGGAGGAGATTTCTCCACGCGGCCTTTGGCCTTGGTCGAAATGACAAAAGGGAACCGGTTCATGGCCATGAAAAGAACGCTCCCAGCGCTGGGAGCGTTCTGATCAAGCCAATAGATTACTCAATGACCTTCGCCACAACGCCGGAACCAACGGTACGGCCGCCTTCACGGATAGCGAAGCGCAGTCCCTGCTCCATAGCGATGGGGGTGATCAGGGTGATTTCCATGTCGATGTTGTCGCCGGGCATAACCATCTCCACGCCTTCGGGCAGCTTGATGTTGCCGGTAACGTCCGTCGTACGGAAGTAGAACTGGGGACGGTAGCCGTTGAAGAACGGGGTGTGGCGTCCGCCTTCTTCCTTCGTCAGAACGTACACCTGGCCGATGCAATGGGTGTGGGGATGGATGCTGCCGGGCTTCGCCAGAACCTGGCCGCGCTCGACTTCGTTCCTCTGGATACCACGCAGCAGGGCGCCGATGTTGTCGCCGGCTTCCGCCTGGTCCAGCAGCTTGTGGAACATTTCAACACCGGTAACAACCGTGTGACGGGGCTCGTCCATCAGACCGACGATGTCCACAGCATCAGACACCTTCACGGTGCCGCGCTCGACACGGCCGGTGGCCACGGTGCCGCGGCCGGAGATGGAGAACACGTCTTCAACGGGCATCAGGAAGGGCTGATCGGTAGCACGTTCCGGTTCCGGAATGTAGCTGTCAACCGCATCCATCAGTTCCCAGATGCACTTGCACTCGGGAGCGTTGTCAACATCGGTGCCGCCAGCCTGCAGGTACTCAAGAACCTTCAGGGCGGAACCCTTGATGATCGGGATGTCGTCGCCGGGGAAATCGTAGCTGCTCAGCAGTTCACGGATTTCCATTTCAACCAGCTCCAGCAGCTCTTCATCGTCCATCATGTCAGTCTTGTTCATGAACACAACGATGTAGGGCACGCCAACCTGACGGGCGAGCAGGATGTGCTCACGGGTCTGGGGCATCGGGCCGTCGGGAGCAGAAACCACCAGGATCGCGCCGTCCATCTGGGCAGCACCGGTGATCATGTTCTTAACATAGTCAGCG
>JAFZOG010000154.1 GCA_017550745.1 Clostridia bacterium
CAATTTGCGGTCTTCCAGGTATTCAATCCCCTCCATCGTGGCGGAAGGGGCGTCAAGACGGGCTTCCTGAATGCGGCTGCGGAGTTTGTTTTGCTGGCGGCGATTCCATTCGGCATCCACCAACAGGCCAAAGCGTTCTTCCACAATGTTCCTGGTCAGACGCACATCGACAGTTTCACCAATCAGGTCATAGGGAACGGAATACTTGTTCCGGCCATCCGAGACCAGATAATCGGTTCCCACCTTCAGCCTAGACCATACAGACGGCTCGTAGTCCAGCACAGGTAAAGGCTGCAAGAATGCTTTTTCTTCCTGCTCAAAGGCGGACAGGCGGCAGCCTACTCGTTTTTGAAAGGGCTTCCGGTTGATTTCTTCAAGCTTTTCAGATACGGCCTGCTGTGCTTTGAAATGAGAACTGGCCTTTGATCGAATTTTTTATAATACATCATGTGCCATCAAAGCGAAAGTATAAAGCAAGTAAATCGCAACTCAAACCCGTTTTTGAAAATCTTGAAGCATTGCGGAAGATAGTTTTTTACCTGTCTTTGTCAGGAATCCATTTCTGGCGACGCTCTTGTGGACCTTGGATATGAATATGGGGATATTACCAGCGTCAGCTTCGGCGATATGTCCTTGGATGTTCCCATTTGCAATGATTACACCGATGTAGGCATCGGCGCGGTTGTGTGACGTGTCACCCAAGCCAAAGATTCAGGAGAAAGCTATGTGTTTCCCGCATTCAACGCCTCCATCATATTTAACCATGCGAACCGTCCATCAGCAAGACAAAATTTCATATCTGATTTATTGAATAAAAACAGCTGGATCGTCTATGGAAAAAGCCTTGCAGCCAGATGGACGTCATGCTATAATTTTCTGGAAACGGATCGGTCTTTCATGAAAAACGCTGGTTGGGAAGGAGGCAGGAGTTTGTTTCCTGTCAAACTCCCGGAAGTGTTCTCCAAAGCACAGTACACGCACTGCTGAACAAAATAGCTTGCAGCCGGATAGTTTTTTTAAAAAACAGCCGTTTTGTCGCGTTTATGGACGTATGGGATGATACAATTATATAGGGTTGATGGCGCTGACGGGTATCCTTTCGACAAAGAGAATCCTCGCAGCGCGAAAAAACTTGCTGTGCCGCTTCGGCTGACGCCATCACTGTCTGAAAACATCCATAACGAACAGAAATCCACATTCAGACACAGAAGGGGGAAGACTATGAACAATAAAACTGTGAACTGCCTGAAAAACGCGCTGGCCCTGCTGTTGACGTTCTGCTCCGTCATTTCGCTGTTTTCTCCGCTTCCGGCGCTGGCGGCAGCGGCCCCTGTGGGCTACATGCCCGGCGTGACGGAAGAAATGACGGATTCGGCCTTCTGGTCTGATTTGACGGACGACCCGGACGCGCTGCTGGCCACGGCGGAGGACATCGCCCGGATCAACGCCGCAGCAATCGCCGGAGCAGGCACCAACCGGCGGGATATGAAAAACCTGAAGGATACTTACAACGGCATATCCAAAAATGAAGCGCTGAGAAAAAGCATACAGTCGGACGCGGATTACTATTTGGGCTGGGTCTGGGATCAGAACGGGAAAAAGCTGACTCAGGAGGATTTTGACCTCATCATCGAAAACGCCATGGACCCCAATGCCGCGGAAGAAATGCCCGTGCGCTGGGGCATCGCCGTGAACCGCACCGAGCTGATTACCTTCCCCTGGGACGGGCAGATTCTGGACGATCCCGCGGACTCCGATTTCGACTACCAGCCCCTGGTGGGCATTCGGGTGAATGAGCCGGTTGCCATCTATTCCACCTCAGCGGACGGGAAATTCTTCCAGGTTTCCACCTCCTGCTGCACGGGCTGGGCGCGGGCGGAAGATATCGCCATCTGCAAGGACAAGGAAGAATGGCTTTCCGCCTGGGATATTCCCGCGGAAAAGCGGCTGGTGTTCTGGGGCGACAAGATGTATACCGATTATTCCAAAACCGCCGCGGAAACCGTCTGCCGCCTGATTACCATGGGCACGGTGCTGGAGCGGATGGATGAAATGGACCCGGACGCGCTGGTCATCAACCGCCTGCCGCTGCACAACTACGCCGTGTATCTGCCCCTCCGTAACGAGGACGGCAGCTACAGCAAAACCCCAGCCCTCATCAACACCCGGGAACGGGTGAGCGAGGACTATCTTCCCCTGACCGCCCGGAACCTGGCGGCGGTGGCGCTGGCCTCCCTGGGCGACGCCTATGGCTGGGGCGCGGGGCTGAACAACGAGGACTGCTCCAGCCTGAATCACAGCATTTTCTGCTGCTTCGGCCTGGATCTGCCCCGCAACGGCACCTGGCAGTGGCTGCTGGATTTCCCCAAAGCGGATATCACATATTACACCCTGGAAGAAAAGGAAGCGCTGCTGAACGCCCTGCCCATGGGCACGCTGCTGAATTTCCCCGGCCATCAGATGATGTACCTGGGCAAAACCGCCGGGAGTTACTACGTGGTGAGCACCGTCAGCAGCATCATGAGCCCCTACAGCGGCAAGCGCCAGCGCACCCGCGACGTGCAGATCAACACCCTGGATATCAAGCGGGCCAACGGAAAAACCTGGATGCAGGCGCTGAACAAGGTGTATGTGCCCTGGCTGTACCTAAACGTTGGGGAAGAAGCCGCGCTGTGCGATTTGCCCGCGTTTCATGAGGCCACGGCCTTCTGCCTGGAAAAGGGCCTGATGGACGCTTCTTCCACGGGCTATTTCCTTCCGCTGCGCGGGGCCACCGTGGCCGAGGCCGTGCAAATGCTGTGGCGGATCGCCGGAAAGCCGGAACCGGATATGACCCTGGAAGGCTTTGCCGATGTGGCCGGCGGTTCTGAACATGAAAAAGCTGCCCTGTGGGCCAAGCAAACGGGGGTGTATGCGGGGATGGACGGAAAATTCCAGGCAAACGCGGCCCTGACCTGGGACGCCGCGAAAACCATGGCAGAAAACTTACTGCATGAAGATGTGATGGGTGAACACTCGAACGCTGGCGCGGCCATGACCCGGGCCGACCTGGCCGGCATCGCCCAGCCCGTCAGCGAAGCGTGGGAAGCGCGGCACCCGGCCATGCCCGACAAACCCTTCGGCACGGCCAGCGCCAACGCGCCGTATTACGCCAAGCCCTGCAACGAGTGCCTGGCCTCCCTGCCGGAAGCGCTGATGAAGCTTACGGAGGGCGGCTATTCCTGGGAATATGAATATGTAACGGATAAACCGGCCTACGCGCTGACCCTGATGGATTACGCCAATATCTATTCCTTCATCCACACCCACGAGCTGGATCCGGACACCCTGCGTCAAATCCTTTCGGACGCAAGCCTCATGGTGCACCGCAGGGCGTTCACGGAGGAAGAAATCGGCCTGCTGCTGGGCGACGATCAGGCGGCGGCCATGGCGCATTTCGCCTCCCCCAGCACCATCGTAATCGGCGAAAAGGGTTACAGCGAAAAATGGATGTACGATCATCCCATCGAGCAATGGGCGGCGGCAGGCATCACCCCCGAAATGGTAATCGCTGTACAGGAGCATTACTATAATCCCCTCTTTACCCGGGAAGCGGCAAAGGCATTCAGCCAGAAGCTGTATTATTTCACCGGCATTCTGACCCCGGTGCGGCTGGGACAGTGGAATCCCGGAGAGGTGAAGCCCGACGGTTCCGTGGCGGAGGAATCGGAAGAAAGCGGCGTCCTGCTGGACGTAATCGAATTCTGCCAGTATCCCGATTATCCCACCGGCTGCGAGAGCGTTTCCCTGTATATGCTGCTGAAATACTACGGCGTGGATGTGACGGTGGAACAGATTTACGACCTCTTGCCCATGGGCGCGCAGCCCTACGACGATGAAAACGGCGTGCGCCACGGCGCGAACCCGGAGCGGGAATTTGTGGGCGATCCCCGGAGCGAGAACTCCTACGGCGTCTTTAATGAGCCCATCGCCAAAGTGGCGGAACAGTTCATGCCGGGCGTCCAGACGAAAACCGGCGCAGCCATCGAAGAGATCAAGGCCATTCTGGACACAGGCAATCCGGTGCTGGCGTGGTATGTGTCCGCGCCCATGCGGGACATCATGTACCGCTGGAGCTGGATCGATGAAAACGGGGAAACGGTTTCCTGGCCCGGCGGGGAACACGCCGTTGTGGTTTGCGGCTATGGCGATGCTTCCATCACCTACCGCGATCCCAACGCGGGAACCACCGTCGTGATCGATGACGCCACCTTCGCCAGGAGCTTTACGGAGCTCGGCGGCAGGATCGTTTATTACACTGTACAATCCGGGAGATAATGAAGGGAAGCGCTAAGAAATAGATTCATCGCGGATTGGTTCTGATTCTTCTCACGATTCTTATACTATTCGCGTTCTAAAAACTGAACAGATTTCGGATGGATTTTTCGACCTGGCTCAGCTGAACGAAGGGAGACGTAGTAGGGCCGAAGCACCCGGAAAACAGTCCAGTGGACTGTTTTCAGCGGAGGCCGGGCGGAAGCCCTGAGCCGAAGGCTACGTTGACCGGAGCAGCGCCGAGCGAAGCGAGGCTGAGGACGGGCAATCCTTGGATTGCCGCCCGAAACCCGCGCTTCCGCGCAGCGGAGCAGCGCGGGGCGACCAAAGCAACGCCAGGACGGAAAAGACGCCGAAAG
>JAFZOG010000155.1 GCA_017550745.1 Clostridia bacterium
AAGAGGTACTATGCCAGACAAAAAAGGGATTTTCCCTTAAGAAGGGGGCAACTACGTATGACAAATGCAGAAAAAAGCGCGATTCTTTTAATGCGGGAGCAACGGAAGTCATATAAGTGCATTGCAGATGAACTGGGCCTTTCGATTAATACGGTCAAGTCGTTTGTTCACAGACAATTCGAAACACAAAGTGCAGAGGATATGACAATGCCCGGTTCGGCTTACAGGAAATGTAAGCAGTGTGGAGTGCTTTTTCATCAGACAGAACACTGTAAGGCAAAAATCTTCTGTTCGGATCGGTGCCGGATCGTATGGTGGAATGCACATCGGAATCTAGCCGAAAGAGCTTCTGCTCATCAGCAGATATGTGTAATATGCGGTTCTTCATTCTTTACATATCATGGACAATACTGCTCCCGTGCTTGTTATGGGAAGGCTCGCTCTCGGAAAGCAGGTGTGAACCATGGATAAGGACATCATTGGCTACTGCTCAGCCATCGCCCAAGCCCGCCGGATGCTAAAGCTGGGAATTATCAGTATGGAGGATTATGAGAAGATTGATCTTGCACTTCTGAAAAAATATGATATGCCTTTAAACAGTCTGTTTCGGGACGAGACATTGCTTTATAAGAAAAAAAGAGATGATGTGCCACACTCGTCATAAAACAAAGCGTTCACATTTAACTGGCAAGCCGTTCACATCGAGCGTGGCTCCCGTTCACATCGAAACGGGCAAAGAAGCCATTCGAGCGGGCAACCTGTTCACATCGAAAACCAGCAAAGAAGCTACTCGAACAGTCAACCCGTCAACATCGACTCGATGTGAACATGTTCAGGAACACAACCCTTCATATCGAAGAAATGTACCCTGTAGGCGTGTTCATTTTGTACCCCCTGGGGGAGCGGATAAAAAAGAAGAAAGTCCCTGATTTTACAAGGACTTTCTTGGGTTGGTGGTCGCAACAGGACTCGAACCTGTGACCCCATCGATGTGAACGATGTGCTCTACCAACTGAGCCATGCGACCATGCAGAAATTCTACGAAGTAACCAGTAGGTACTACCAACTGAGCCATGCGACCATGTGCTTTCCTACAAAGGTACCAGTAGGTACTACCAACTGAGCCATACGATAATATCCAAAAGGAATGTCAACTCATAACAACTTCCTTAAGAACGTATTGATTATATCGCAAGAAAACAGGTTTGTCAACAGGTAATTTCCTTGAATTTGCGAATTTTGCAAAGCTGGTAACGATTCAGGTTTCCCCCAGATATGTGAATGGTAGCCAGAGCTGAAGTGTATAGTTATAGCTGTACCAATTAATTCTTGAACTATCGGGCGAAAGAAAGCTGAAAAAAGTGTGTAGTATCGCTGTCATCCCTTCGACTACGCTCAGGGCAGGCTCTGAGCACCGCGAAGCGGTGCGTTCGCTTGCGCTCGCCGAAGGCGAGTAGGATCTACTTCGTCCTCTGTTGTTGTTTTATGAAGGAGATTCTTCGCACGCGCCATCCATATAGGCGCGGCGAAGTCATGACAGAGTGAGTTAGTTACACTAAATCAAATTCAAGAATAAATTGGGGGATCAATAAATCCCACAGCCTGGGGGTCGGAGTGGAAGTTAGTCCTACAGAGAATTACACTTCCGAAAAGAGTGAAAATTATAGTGGACGACAAAAAATATATTTTACATAAACTGGAAGGAAGCGTTATACTTCCTCCTGAGGGAGGCGAGGACATGAATCTTAGGAGGTATAGCACCGATCCGGCAATCCTCTTGGAACAAGGCAAAGCAATAATGACGCCATCGGACGAGTCAAAGTGCCTATTTCGCGTACGAGACGACCATTGATTCCATCCGCTCCTTCCTTAGTGCGCATCCTTCACCCGAAGGCAAAAGGTATGCTTAATGGATAACGCCCTGTGCCACAAGTAACGAGACGTGAAAGCACACATAACGTTTTCTTTTCCTCATGATCGCTCTTGGAGTCAGCAGCAGATTCAGCCTTTGCTGCTTGGGCTGCGCCTAAGAGCCAACTGAAACCTCCATGTTCCTTTAAGTAAAATCAATTTTGACGTTCACTATGAACGCGAATGGTTTGATTTGCAAAATGATCCTTATGCATCGGCTGTTGATAAAAAGGCTAAATCGTAAGCGGCAGCCTGTGTATTATTTATACCCCCTTGCAAACACGCGCTTGACCGCAAGCAGCATCCGTGTCGGGAGGGAGACTGCGCTGCGCAGCGCCAGATAGATGTCTGTGTATTTTTGACCGTCAGCCCGATGCTGTCCATACACCTGCGCGGCATAAGCGTCCGTCAGGGGCAGGACGGACGGAAGCTGTTTCGCCGCCAGCGCAATGTCTGCCCGGCAGGCAAAGTCGTGAAGCGTTTCATTCGGTTTCCTGCGCAGGCCGCGGGCAGCCAGCAATGCCGCGGCTGCTCCGTACAGAATGGCCACGGCTTGGGCGGGATGCTTTTCCGCCTGGCGGAGCGGCTCGGTCTGATACGCACGCAGAGCAAGCAGACCGATGGCCGCCAATAACAACAGCAGCCACCAGGGGAAACTGCTTTTATGCTCCGGCTGTTCAGGCGGTTCGTTTTCCGGCGCGGGCGGAAACGGCGTCGGAGTCGGCGCGCCGTCCTGGGGTTCCTCCTCGGACGCAGGAGAGGGGGCGGGTGTGGGCGATTCCGCGGGGGCCACGGTGGGCATGACCGTCGGTTCGGGCGAGGATTCGGGCGCGGAAGGGCTTTCGCCCTGATGCCCGGAAGGTTCCTCCTCCGGGATTTCGTCGGCTCCGTAGTCATCCCGCGGTGTGGCGTCGAACGCCAGCCAGCCGAAGCCGTTCAGATATACCTCTGTCCAGGCGTGGGCGTTTTCGCCCGTGACGACCGTCACGCCGGTGTCGTTCGGCAGCGCCACATACCCCGTTACGTACCGCGCGGGCAGTCCGGCGATGCGGCAGAGCATGGTCATAGCGGAAGCAAAATAGGTGCAGTACCCTTGCTGTTCGCCGATCAGGAACCAGGCGATAAAATCCACGCCCTCCGGCGGGTTCTGGACGTTCAGGCTGTAGCGGTAATTGCGCCGCAGATAATTCTGGATGGCCAGGGCTTTTTCGTACGGCGTTTCTTTCCCCGCTGCCGCCCGGCGGGCAATGTCATAGATTTCCTTCTGAATGTGGTCGGGGATCTGCAAATAGTCGTTCGCCATTTCCGCGTAATGCGGATCATCCGCGGATGCGTTGGCGCTTACCAGGCTCGCGGCGGCGGCTGTGCCCGGGGTGCAGGGCAGGTAGGTCAGGGTGTAGATGTCGCCGGCTTCCAGGTCGCGGGTCAGGAAGTATTCTCCCGCAATGTTGTAATACAGCACCATCCGGTCCCCGTCCAGCTGCAGCGAACGGGTATGGCCCGGGGCAAAGAGGGTAGTAGCGCTCCTGTTCAGGACACGCACACGCATCGTCACCGGCGAAACGCTGTCAGCGCCGACCAAAGGCCGGTTGAGATCAAACACTTCCTCCCGCAGCGCGGTATAGCGCGGCGACACGGCCAGATAGCGCCGGGCGGACAGCGTGTCATACCAGTTCAGGCCGGTGTACTGGTCGTAGGTTTTGCCGCGCAGGAGGACCTTCCTGTCCGTGTTCACTTCCAGCACGTCGTGATCCACCGGCTCGGCAGGGCCGCCCAGCCTTTCGTTCAGCGGCTGAAAGCCCTCGGTGGTAAGGGAAAAAGCCGTGCGGTATTCGTTGAAGAGCAAATAATCCTCCACAAACTGGCGGATTTCCTGGGCCGCTTCCTTAAAGGGGGAAAGGGCCTGCGGTTTTTCGGGCAGCAGTAAAAAAGCCAGGGCCGCCAGCGCGGCGGCTACCGGCAGAGCGGAAAAGCGCTTGCCGTTTTCCTTCGCCAGCATCAGCAGCAGCCCGGCGGCGGCAGGCAGGGCGTACAGCAGCAGCGATTCCCGATTGCCAAAAGCAAAGGCGATGCCCGCCATGCTCAGGACCGTGAACACGGCCAGGGGCACCGTATGATCCCAGTACAGTGCCGCGGCCAGCAGCGAAAGCAGCAGGCACAGGCCCCAGCGCACCGTGACGGCATAAGGGGCCAATGCGTCGCCGACGCCCAGGAACGACAGAAACGCGGCCTTGCCCATCTGAACCAGCGCGAACACCGGCCCGCCGCCCAGCGCGCCCCATGCCGCGAACGCCGCGATGACGGCGGCAATCGCCGTTTTTTTATATTTGAACTGTATTTGAAACAGGGCGTGAATGACCAGCGTCATTCCGGCGCACAGCGGAAAAACGGGCCAGAGCGCCTGGTTCGGCGCGAAGGCCTTAAACAGGGCCAGCCCCATGCCCAGGCTGAGCAGCAGCGCGGCAAGATAGCCCATCAGCAGCTCTTTCCATTTCAATTCAGGCAGGCGTGACATAGCATACCTCCACCAGATGATGCTGCAGACGGGCCACATAAGGCTGGTATTCCGGCGCTTCGGGGGAGTAGGTGACCAGATACAGCCGCGCGCTGGGCCCCATGCGGCGGATATGGCTGATGCCTTCCACGATCTGGGCGTCCAGCCGGGTGGTGATGATCACCGCCGCCCCGGTCCTGCGCATGCGGCGCAGCTCCAGGTTCAGCACCCGGGCGAAATCCTCGCCGCCGCCGAAGGGCTGGGCGGCCAGCATTTCCTGAAGCAGGGCCAGGCCCCCAGCGTGGTCGGAGGAAAACTCGTTGGCATGGGTGCCGTAGATGGGCAGCCGCACGGGGCTGCCGTCCTCCATCTGCATCCGGGCGACAGCGACCGCCGTTTCGCACATCGCGTCCCGGAGGTATTCCGCGCCTTCGGTCACGCTTTCGCCGCCCTGGGGCTCGTCGCAGTCCAGGATGATCAGTGTGTCCGGCGGGGCGGGGGTTTCAAACCTTCGCACCAGCAGTTCCCGCTTCCGGGAGGACAGCTTCCAGTGGATGCGCTTCATCGCGTCGCCCACCTGGTAAGCGCGCACATCCTCGGGGGCGCTGTAGTCCTCCTGGGTGCGGGCCAGCGCCGCGCTGCCGTCCTCGCCGAGAAACATGTGGGGCTTTTCGATATCAAAGGGCCGGGGAAGCACCGTCAGGAAGGACGGGCTGTCCAGCTTCACGCGAAACCGGAACAGGCCGAATATATCCGATACGCTCAGCTCCTTCATCCCCGCCTGATAAACGCCTACATGCCGCGCTTCCAGCGGCAGCCGCCTTTCTTGGGCGCGGTAACGGCGGACAGGGAACAGAAATTCCCGCTCCTGCCCGTTATATATGATCACGCTCCGCAGCGCGCTGACCGGCAGCGGGCAGTGATGCTCCGCCCGTACGCTGAGCGATACCCTGCCGCCCCGCGACACGGACGCTTCCGTTAAATACTGTTCGCAGCGGGCGCTGAGCCTGGCCCACAGGCAGGTGACAAAGGAATACAGGAACACCAGCGCCAACAGGAGGCTGATATACAGATACAGCGCGTTTCCCAGCGACAGGGCGCTCAGCGCGCTGGTGGCCAGGACGGCCAGCGCCGCCCATCCGCGGCGCGTCATGCGCGGCCCGTGGGCACCGGGACGCTTTCGATCAGCTGATGGAGCAGCTGCGGGGCCGACGCCCCCTTCATCCGGGCCTCCGGGGTGAGGATCAGGCGGTGGGACAGAACCGGGGGAGCCATGTGGCGAATGTCGTCCGGCAGCACATAATCCCGACCGGACAGGAGGGCGCAGGCCTGCGCCGCCCGGAGCAGGGCAATGGAGCCGCGGGGAGACGCGCCCAGCTGCAGCGCGGGATGGCTGCGGGTCATGGCCACGATATTGGCCACATAGTTTCGGGCGTCTTTGCTGGCATACACCGTGCCCAGCTGCTCCTGCATGGCGATGATCTCATTTGCGCCGCATACCGGGGTCAGCGCCTGCAGCGGCGAGGTTTGCCCTGCAAAGCGTTCCAGCATGTCCATTTCCTCTTCCACGGAAGGGTATCCGATGGAGATTTTCAGAAAAAATCTGTCCATCTGGGCTTCTGGCAGCGGATATGTGCCTACAAAGTCCACCGGGTTCTGCGTGGCCATCACCATAAAGGGCTGGGGCAGCATATGCGTTACGCCGTCCACCGTCACCTGGCCTTCCTCCATGACCTCCAGCAGGGAGGACTGGGTTTTGGGCGATGTGCGGTTGATTTCGTCCGCCAGCACGATCTGGCTCATGACAGCGCCGGGCTTGAACTCCATTTCGCCCGTCTGGATATTGACCATGGTGAACCCCGTCACGTCCGAGGGCGTCACGTCCGGGGTAAACTGGATGCGCTTGAAGCTGCATTGCAGCGAACGCGCCAGCGCCGCCGCCATGGTGGTTTTTCCCACGCCGGGCACGTCTTCGATCAGCACATGCCCCCGGCAGATCAGCGCGATCAGCATCAGCTCGATGGCTTCATCTTTCCCCACGATCACCCGCCGGATGTTCTGCTGCAGGGCGTACACCAAAGGCCGTGTCTGGGCGGGAACGGATGTGGACTGCATCGCATTTTTCTCCCTTCAAACAGAAAAAACTTGTTATCTTGTAGTCATGCGGGACGCTCGTCCCAACCCGTAGTATATCAAAAACCCCTGCCGATTGCAACAAAAGATGAAACAAGCGCGTAATCATTACGAAATAATTTACAATTCAGCCCGGGATGCCCCCCGGCTTTTTCCTGCCATTCGCCTAAAGAAATACCTGAATGGGGCCGCCATTATGGCAGAATTGCGGTTTCCTTTGAATTTGGGGTTTACACGAAGGGAAAAACAAGCTATAATAGGCGAGTAAGTATTTTGGTTGAAAGGCGGTTTTACACCCATGATCAATGAATTCCTGTTCGGTATTTCCTCTGCTCTGGCCGAAGAAGGCGCTGCCGCGGCGGCTGCGGAAGGCGCTGCGGAAACGGCGGAGATTTCTCCCGTTGCCGCGATCCTGCAAATGGTGCTGCCCCTGGTGCTGATGGGCGCGGTGTTTTATTTCATGCTCATCCGTCCCCAGCGTAAGAAGGACAAGCAGGTCAAGGAAATGCTGAATAACCTGAAGCATGGCGACCGGATCACCACCATCGGCGGTATTTACGGCACCATCACCGGCATCAAGGACGATACCATCACCCTGGCCGTGGGCCAGAAGGGCGGCGCTCCCATGGAAATGACCGTTGCCCGCTGGGCCATCCGTCAGGTGGAAGAAGTTTCCGTGGAAAACGAAGGCGAGATTTTGGCTTAAATTCAGGGAGCAGGGAATAGAATACTGTGTAAAAAACTGCGGCCTGTTTATGGTTTGCCCGGAAAGGCCCTGGTGGAATACAACATATGAAAAAGCCCATCAGTCGGCGGCGTCCTGCCTGCCGGGCTATGGGCTTTTTATTCGAGGTGGACGGCATGGATATATTATCTCTGTTTCTGCTGGCGGTGGGGCTGTCGATGGACGCCTTCGCCGTGGCGGTCTGCAAGGGCCTTGCCCTAAAAAGGATCAGATTCAGCCATGCGCTGATCGTGGGGCTTTGGTTCGGCGGGTTCCAGGCGCTGATGCCGCTGGCCGGTTATTTCCTGGGCGTGCAGTTCAAGGACGCCATCGCCGCTTACGATCACTGGATCGCTTTTGGGCTGCTGGGATTGATCGGCGGCAACATGATCCGTGAAGCGCTGTTTGATCAGGAAGAACCCGAAACGGACAGCGCCCTTTCCTTCCGCTCCATGCTGCTGCTGGCTGTGGCGACCAGCATTGACGCGCTGGCTGTGGGCGTGACCTTCGCGTTTCTGGATGTGAACATCTGGTCGTCCGTTTTCCTCATCGGCGTGACCACCTGCGTCCTGTCCATGATCGGCGTGAAGGTGGGCAGCGTGTTCGGCGCGAAGTACGAAAAGAAAGCGGAGTTCATCGGCGGCGTGATCCTGATCCTGCTGGGGATCAAGATCCTGCTGGAGCACCTGGGCGTTTTATAACCCGAACAAATGCAGGATCCACGACCAGATGGGCCACACAAACTCTACCCGCTCCGGTTCGCCGGGGATTTCCTCCGCCTGCGCCATACGCAGGGAATCGGCGTACAGCACGCCCCAGCAATTGTGACCCCGGCCTTCTCCGACGGTGATATACAGCGTCAAAGCGGCAGGCAGGGCTTCGTCCGGCGTCCAGCTTCTGATTTCCACGCGGCAGGGAGCGATGCTCTCCGCCGCTTTTTCAATATCATGGAGGGAGAAGGGCAGCGCTGCTGCGTCCGCCGGGCAGGCTGCTGTGACCGCGTCCCGCACGCGCAGCTTTTCTTCCTGGGCTTCGATGCTGTCGTTCCGCGCGATGACCCGCAGATACCAGCTTCCCTCCGCGCCCGCTTCGGACGCAAAGCAAAGAAATGCAGCGCATAAAACGATGAGAAGAAAGAACCGCAGTCCCCGCATGCCGATCACCTCTTTCGGATGTAGCATGCGCGGACGCGGCGTATTTTATACGCAAAGCGTCAGTTGATCCCTACCCGCAGGGAAATCTTGTAGGTATCCCGCCGGTGGTTCGCGGGCGTATACACCACCCAGCCGTATAAATCCCCCAGCGGAATGAGGTTGTGTTCCTGCAGATACCGGTTAAACGGCTCCAGCGCAGCGCAGGGGACGCAGTCCAACTCCCGGGTTTCGATGATGCCTTGGATGCACTTGCAGGGCGGGGTGTATTCCATGGGCTCCTCAAAGGTTTCGTGGATGCGCATAAAATTGCCGCTGAGCAAGCCCAGGCCCACATCCGCCTGGCAGGTCTCCGATACGGGCAGGAGCAGCGCTTTCTGCGGGATGCGGATGGTGGAGTAGGTGAAGGGCACTTCCGTGATCCACCGCCTGAAAATGGCGGCGGTGTTGGGATGGTCCACTTTGGGCGACTGGTAATAGATCCGGTACGCGCCGATCATCCGTCCCTCCTGCACGGCGGTTTCGTTCTCCGCGCACTGCCTGAAGGCGTCCACATGCAGCCTAAGCCGGGACAGCTTATCATACATTTCCTCGATTTCTTTCTCGATCTGCTGTTCTTTGCTGATCAGGTTGCGGTAAATATCCCCGCAGGACACCTGGTTCTTTACGTCGGGCAGCTCGCTCAGCTCCACGCCCAGGGCGTTGAGCTGCTTGATCTGCACCAGGCTCAGCACGTCTTTTTCCGAGTATCTGCGATAACCGTTTTCTCCGCGTTCCGGATTAAGCAATCCCTCCGAATCGTAGAACCGCAGCGCCGAGCGGTTCATGCCCGTCAGTTTTTCCAGTTCACCGATGGTCATTTTCATGCGTTGGCTTCCCTCCGTGCGATGTGCAAACATTCCAGTAGGATATAAGGTTTCATCCTTTCCCAATTCGGGCTCTTTCTGCTCTGTCCTTTCTATTATAAGGGATCGAAGGGATTATTTCCACCCGTTTCCCGATATTTTTTTCGGCTTACGTTCGGTTTCTTAATGTAATTTGTCTGTAACCGCGAAGAAAAAACCGAAAAAAAACACTTGACTGTCCAGTTGGATTGAGCCTTATAATACAATTTAGGAACACATAATAGACAAAGGAGGAAAAGATATGAAAAAAGCTATGTGTTTCATCCTGTCTTTGGCCCTTGTGATTCTTTCCCTGGTTCCCGCCATGGCTGAGCCCGCCGTGTTCACCGGCAAAGCCCGCGGCATGCAGGGTGACGTGATCGTGAATGTGACCATCGACGATGGCAAGATCACCGACATCCAGTATGAAAAGTATCCCGAAACCGAAAACATCACCTATGTGGCCCGGGACCGTATCCCTGCCCAGATTATTGAGCACCAGACCCTGGCTGTGGATACCGTGACCGGCGCTACCTTCGCCAGCTACGCGATCATCACCGCCGTGAAGAACGCCGTCAAGGAATCCGGCCTGGACGTGCCCGCCCTCACCGCGGAAGCCTGGAGCGAGCCCGCCGGTGAAGACCAGACCTGGGACACCGACGTGCTGGTCATGGGTGGCGGCGGCGCCGGTCTGGCTGCCGCTATTACCGCCGCGCAGAATGGCGCGAAGGTCATCCTGATCGAAAAGAGCAGCGTGATGGGCGGCAACACCATGGTGGCCGGCGCGGCTTACAATGCCGTCGACCCCGGCGCTCAGAGCACCGCCATCCTGACCCCTGCCCAGAAGAACGCCATGGACAGCTACCTGGCGCTGGACGCCGCGGATCCTGCCCTCAAGTTTGACCTCTACCCCGAATGGGCGGAAGTGCTGGAGCAGCTCAAGAAGGACATCACCGAATTCTATGCCGCCAACGAAGGCAAAACCCCCGGCGTCGATATGCCCGGCTTTGACGCGATTTCCCTGCATATGTGGCACATCTACACCGGCGGCATGCGCGAGCTGCTGGACGGCTCCTACATTGCCCCCAAGATCGAGCTGGCCCGCGCCCTGGCTGAAAACGCCCTGGGTTCCTTCGAATGGATGGGCAGCATCGGCCTGAACGCCGGTTACGGCGAGGGCGCACGCCTGAGCACCGTGCTTGGCGCTATGTGGCCCCGCACCCACAGCTTCATGAGCGGCGCGGAACGCATCCCGCAGCTGGTGAAGGTGGCTGAAGAAAACGGCGTAAAGATCTACACCGAAACCCGCGGCACTGAACTGCTCGTGAACGAAGCCGGCAAGGTGGTCGGCGCGAAAGCGGAACAGACCAACGGCACCAAGATCACCATCAACACCGCCAAGGGCGTCGTGCTGGCCACCGGCGGCTACTGCGCCAATCCCGCGATGGTGAAGGAATATGACAACTATTGGGGCGACGACCTGACCGCCCATACCCTGAGCACCAACCTGGGCACCAACGAAGGCGACGGCATCGTGATGGCCACCGCCATCGGCGCGGACACCTTCGGCCTGGGCGTGAGCCAGATGATGCCCTCTTCCTCTCCTGTGAAGGGCACCATGACCGACGGTATCTGGGCTGACGCTGCCGAGCAGATCTGGATCGACGGCAACGGCGACCGCTTCGTGAACGAATACGCCGAGCGCGACGTGCTGGCCAAGGCTTCCCTGGCGCTGGACGGCGGCATCTTCTACATCATCTACGCCGGCCGCGGCGACATCACCAAGCCCGAACAGAAGCTGACCGGCTGCGCCTATGACGGCCGCACCGCCGCCATGGTGGAGGGCGGACACATCTGGTACGCTTCCACCCTGAAGGAACTGGCTGAACTCACCCAGACCACCGCAGCCGCCGGCTGCACCCCCGCGTTCACCGAAGAAAAACTCCGCGAGACCATTGAAAAGTACAACGCCTATGTGGCGGCCCAGAAGGACGACGACTTCGGCAAGGAAGTGCTGGCCGGCGCCATCGACATCGACGCCATCGACGCCAACCCCGAAATGGGCTACTGCATCAGCCCCCGCAAGGCGTCCCTGCACCACACCATGGGCGGTATCTGCATCGACACCGAAACCCACGTCCTCCGCGCTGACGGCAGCATCATCGAAGGCCTGTGGGCGGCTGGCGAAGTGACCGGCGGCATCCATGCCGGCAACCGCCTGGGCGGCAACGCCATCGCCGATATCTTCACCTTCGGCCGTATCGCCGGCGAACAGGCTGCCAAGTAATCGACAGCAATCGCCTGACGTACAAATCCTTGAGGACTGTCCCATGTTTCATGGGGCAGTCCTTTTATACTGGCCCGTATGTTCCGCGCGGACGGGTGGGGGGCTCTCCTGCTCCGATCAATGGGCGTATGCTTTATGCGTGGCGCGCGCCCGCATCAATCAGCAGGAGGTTTTTTTTCATGTCTGAATACATCGATACTGTGCGGCTGAACGGATCCGGCATCCCCATCCGGGACAGCGACGCCCAGCAGAAGATCGCCCATTTGAGCCAGATTTCTACCGGCAACGGCATTTCAAGCGCCGTGATGAACAACGACGGTACCCTGACGCTGAACTTTACCGACGGCACGTCCTTCACCACGGAAAACATCCGCGGCCTTCCCGGCCAGGGTGTGCCCGCGGGCGGCGCGGCGGGGAAATACCTGCGCAAGCAAACCGGCACGGACTATGACACAGAATGGGGGAGCCTGCCCAAGGCGGTCACGGTGGATTTTGGCACGGTCAGCAGCCTGCCCGCCACCAAAAGCGCGGCGGGCGTGACGGCGGACATGGCGGCGGTGGCTTACGAGTTCGGCACGCCGTCCGCGTTCACAAGCGCGCTCACCGTGACCACCGGCAGCGGCACGGTGACGCTCAGCGGCACGATCAGCGGCAGCAGCACCGTGACGGTCACGCTCGTTCCGGCAGACGCCGTGGCCGGGGCCTGATCCGCGCTTTTCCCCGGCCTCCGCGCGGAAGCCGGGGGTTTTCATATCCGTCTTTGACAAACGGCCCGTTCGATGCTATAATCAATCTGGTGAAAATCGGATAAGTCGCCGGAAGAAGGTGGATAGATGATACGAGTTGAAATTTTAGCGCAGACCCGCTCCGCGCTGCGGCCTTTCGTGATGCTGCCCTTTGAATTATATAAGGACGATCCCAACTGGGTGGCTCCGCTGATCGGCGAGCAGCTGCATTCTCTTTGCCGCCCGTCGGACGGGCCGCGGCGGTTTTTCCTGGTGTACGACGGGGAAAAGCCGGTGGCCCGCGTGATGGCGGGGATCAACGAACGGCTGAACGAGCGGCTGAACAGGAAGTACGGCTATATCGGCCTGTTTGAGTGCGCCCAGCGTCCGGACTACGCCCGCACCGCGCTGGACGCCGCCTGCGCGTATCTGCGGGAGGAAGGCATGGAGCGGGTGACCGGCCCTGCCGCGGTGGGCATGGACGAGTTCAGCAAGGGCCTGCTGATCCAGGGCTTCGACGGGCCGCCGGTGCTGTTCAATCCCTATAACCCGTCCTATTACGCGGATTATTTTGAAAAGTGCGGGTTCGTGAAGCACCGGGATTTCCTGGCCTATTTCATGCGGATGGATGAGTTCGACGCCCACGCCATGGAGGAGATCGTGCCCCGGGCGAAGAAGCGCTTCGGCTTCCGGGTGGAGCACGTACACCTGACCAAGGAAAACCAGGAGCGGGTGCTGCGCAATGTGGCGCGTATCCTGCGCGAATCGTTCCCGCCGGAATGGGAATGGAACATGCCGGTCTATGGCGACCTGGTGCGCCAGTCGCGGCGCATCCGGCAGTTTTACCGCCCGGAACTGGCGGTGATGGCTTACGCGGGCACGCGGCCCATCGGGCTGGTGTTCGCCGTGCCGGATTACAACCAGGTGCTCAAAAAGATGCGGGGCCGCGTGCTGCCCCTGGGCTGGCTCAAATACCTGCTGGCCAAGGGCAGAATCCACGGCGCGCGGTGCAGCATGCAGTTTGTGGTGCCGGAATACCAGCATAAGGGCGTCAGCACGGCCATGATCTATGAAGCGTACCTGGGCGCGAAGCAGCTGGGCATCCAGTGGGCGGAGGGGTCAACGGTGGACGAAACCAGCATCCCTTCCATTGCCAACACGGAAAAGCTGGCCTCCCACCTGTACCGGGTGTACCGCCAATACGAAAAAACGCTATAACATTTCATACTGTTCTCAAATGAAATAAGCAATAAAAAGCACAATCACCAATACATGTCATCCCGAGCGAAGTGGAGTTAGAACGGAACGGAGTCGAGGGATCCAAGCGTTGGTTTATTACGCTGCTTTAGGTCCCTCCACTCCGCTTCGCTCCGGTCGGGATGACATTGTTTATTTGTTGCTCTAATTTACTAATCCAATTTGAGAGATGTGTAAATGGTTCATCGAATTTGAGAACAGTATAAACCCAAAAAACATGGGCGGGGCTTTTGCAAGCCCCGCCCGTTTGTTGATTTGTTTATTTGGTTACTTATGCGTACACGCCGGTTTCAACCTGGAAGAGCTTCCACTGGCCGTCGGCCTGGAAGAAGGTGTAGCGCTCCAGGGTGGTGCTGCCGTCCTTTTCGACGGTCACTTCGATGGCGAAGCTCTTGGCGGCCGTTCCGTTCACCTGGATTTCCGCGGTGGGGAACTGGGCGGCCAGCTTGGCGGCGTCGATGTCAGCGGCCAGGGTATCCAGCAGCTTCGCGGCGTCCTCAGACAGGGCGCTCTTATTGTCGCTGTAGCCCAGCAGGCACAGAACCAGCTGCAGCTTATCCGCGGCGGACAGCTTATCGAAAGCGGCCTTCTGCGCTTCGGTCAGCAGCTCCGCCAGGGCGGGAATGCCGATCTTGGCGCCTTCTTCGTCCAGCGCTTTGCCGAAGGCGGCCAGGGCTTCTTCGGCGGCGGGCTGGTCGGCGAGCTTCACGCCGCGGAATTCAGCGGCTGTCACCACGGTGTAGGTCACTTTGGCTTTATCCAGCTTGGGGATGACCTTGGTCACGCGGCTCAGTTCAGCGCCGCAGCGGTCGCAGTACACCACTTCTTCGCGGCTGCCTTCCTTGTCGGCGGTGGCGGGCACCACGTTTTCGTCATAGACGAAGCCGGGCATATGGCCCAGGGCGGAGCCGAAGTCGGTCAGGGTGTTGGTGGCGCCGCAGCGGGAGCAGGTGCCGGTCATGGTGGCGTCGGCGGTGCAGGTGGCGTTGCCGTCGCTGACATAGTTGTAGTCATGGCCCAGGGCGGAGCCCGCCTTGGTGCGGGTGGGGCCCACCTTGCCGCAGGCGCAGTGGCCGGTTTCGGTGCCGTCGGCGGTGCAGGTGGCGTCGTTGTTATAGGTGTAGGTGTATACGTGGGTGTGCACTTTCAGGCCCAGCAGCATGGCGCCGCCGCGGAGCATCTTCATCAGGAAGCCGCCTTCGCCCTTGCGCAGGTCCTCGGCCTTGGTGAGGGTGCTTTCGTCACCGGCGTTGTAGTAAACGCCCTCCAGCACTTCGGAATCCGCGTCCAGGGTGACGCCCACGTTCACGTCCTCGTTCTCATTGGCGGTGGCATAGGTGGTTCCGCTGATGGTGACGGTGTTTCCCTTTTCACCGGAAGCGGTGATCGCCCTGGTGAAGTC
>JAFZOG010000156.1 GCA_017550745.1 Clostridia bacterium
CTTCTCCGTGGCTTCCGGCGGCGGCACCGGCCGCACCCTGCATCCCGACAACATGGCCGCCGGCCCCGCCTCCTACGGCATGACCGACACCATGGGCCGCATGCACTCCGACGCGCAGTTCGCCGGCTCCTCCTCCGTGCCCGCGCACGTGGAGATGATGGGCTTCCTGGGCGCCGGCAACAACCCCATGGTCGGCATGACCGTGGCCGTGGCTGTGGCTGTGCAGCAGGCGATGAACAAGTAATTCTTCTGATCATGAAAACAGGCCATGCCGGAAATAAAACCGGTGTGGCCTGTTTGTTTTCGTGTTTGGCGAAGCGTTAATCAATCTCGATCACGCCCGGATAATAGGTCATGATCTCGGTGTCCTGGTTGAGGAAGGTGGCCTGGGCGGCTTCGGGCGGCTGGTAGGGCTCGCCCTCCACGGCGATTTTCACCTGTTTCACGCCCGGAAACTGGGCGGCGGTGAACATCACGGCCCTCAGGGCCTGGATGCCGTTTTCACCCTGGGCGGCCTCCATAAACTCCTTGGTAAAGTTGATGGTCACCACGCCGTCCTTCATGCTCACGCCCAGCAGCCCGCAGCCCTCCGGCAGCGGGGCGGAAAGGCCGCTGTCCTTTTTCGGCCCCTTCACCAGCTCCAATATGGCGGTGGTCACATCCGCGTCGGAAAAGACCGCCCGGGTGACGGGCACCAGCATCCGCCCCGTTTCCGAGGGGAAATAGAGCTGCACCGTGTTGGCCCCCGCCATGGTTTCCACGCTTTCCAGGTTCAGGCAATCGCCGTGAAAGACGCCGCTCACGTCCGTGCCCCAGGCGAGCCTGCTGCGCTTCTGGCCGTCAAAAAGGAACGACACTTCGTCCACGGTGTCGAATGCGCATAATGTCTGGGCCACGGACTGCACCATCAGCGTTTCCTGCTCGGCGTTTTGGCAGTTCAGCGCTTCCTTGCTCAGATCCACCCGGGCCTTGCCGTCCGCGATATCCAGGTCAAACTTTGTCCCCTCCGGCACCGTGGTTTTCAGGCCCAGCCGCGCCGCCGCCAGGTCGTTGGCGCTGCTTTGCACCATCAGGTTCAGGGTCGCCTTGGCGATGCCGTCCGTTTTGTCGATCTGCCGGGTCACGGGCACCAGATACCCTTCCCCGTCCTGATAATATACCACGGTGGGCTGGGTGTCCGCCGCGGTGAGCAGGGTGCTGTCCGACAGCACCGGGATTTTTTCCGTGCTCTCGGGCTGCAGCGCGGTCACGGGCTGATCCTGCCGCAGCGCCAGGGCCACCACCAGCGCCGAAGCGCACAGGATCAGCATCCGTTCCACATCCACCCGGCGTATGTTCAGCTTCCATTGTCTTTTCTTCATGCCCGCACACTCCTTCACTTTGTCCTCGCGCTATCCTATGAAGGGCGCCGCGGCAATATGCCCCTTGCCAGAAAGGGAAAAAGCGCTTATACTTGTGGACGGGTATTCACAGAACAAAAAGGAAAGGCTTCCATGGAAAAACAGATTCAGACGCAGGTGATCCGCAGCAGCAGAAAGACCCTTTCCATGCGCATCACCGGCCCGGACGCGGTGGAGATCCGGGCGCCGAAAACCGTGAGCCAGGCCCAGATCGACGACTTTATCCGGGAGCACCGGGCATGGCTGGACAAGCATATGCAGATCGTGAACCAACGGGAGGAGGAGGCCGCCAAGCTGCCGCCCCTGACCGGGCAGGAGCTTTTGGCCCTTTCGGACAAAGCGCTCATGTATATCCCCCAGCGCGCCCGGTATTTTTCTTCCCTGCTGCATGTGACGTACGGCCGCATTGCCATCCGCAGCCAGAAAAGCAAGTGGGGCAGCTGCTCCAGCCAGGGCAACCTCAGCTTTAACTGCCTGCTCATGCTCTGCCCCCAGGAGGTGGCGGATTACGTGATCGTCCACGAGCTGTGCCACCGCATCGAAATGAACCACTCCCCCCGCTTCTGGGCCGAGGTGGAAAAGCTGGACCCAAATTACAGGGCCCACCGGCAATGGCTGAAAACCGAAGGAAGCAAGCTGATTGCCAGAATGGAGCACGCCCGGCGGGAATAAAGGAGCTGCCGGCGTCAGGCGGCGAATAACGGGAGATGAGCATTGATGATCATTGATTTCCACACCCATGTATTTCCGGACGCCATCGCCCCGGCGGCGATCGGCAAGCTGCAGGCCAACTCCCATATCCTGCCTTTTTCCGACGGCACGCTGGAGGGGCTGCGGGCGGGCATGGCCGCGGGGGGCGTTGACGTTTCCGTGGTTCTGCCCGTGGCGACCGGCGCAAAGCAGGTGCCCCACATCAACGACAGCGCCATCCGCCTGAACCGGCAGGCGGGGGAAACCGGCGTGTATTCCTTCGGCGGGATGCACCCGGACTTTCCCGATTGGGAAAAGGAAATGGAGCGCCTGGCCGCCGCGGGGGTGCGGGGCATCAAGCTACACCCGCCGTACCAGGGGGTGGATTTGGACGATCCGCGGTATATCCGCATATTCAAAAAAGCATCCCGGCTTGGAATGCTTGTGATCACCCATGCGGGCCTGGACGTGGGCCTGCCCGGGGCAGAAGAGGCCGCGCCGGAAAAGATCCTCCGCGCCGTCGAAAAAGCCCCGGACACCCCTTTGATCCTGGCCCATATGGGCGGCTGGCGCTGCTGGGACGAGGTGGAAAAGCTGCTGCCCGGCGCGGGGGTGTATCTGGACACCTCCTTCGCCCTGGGAAAACTGACCCCCAACGGCGACGGACATTATAAAAACGAAAAGGACCTGGAAATGCTGGGGGAGGAACAGTTCCTGCGGCTTGTTTTCCTGTTTGGGGCGGACCATATCCTGTTCGGCACCGACTCCCCCTGGGCTGACCCGGCGGCGTATCTGCAAAGCATCCGCGATCTGCCCCTGCCCGAAGCCGATTTACAGGCCATCCTGGGCGGGAACGCGGAGAGGCTGCTGTTTGTATAGGGGGAAAGAAAGAAGATCCATTATTCAAAGGAATATTACTGTAAAAAGCAATATTGCCGTAAATGAAAATCAAAAGGGGCTGCTGTGCTTTCACACAGCAGCCCCAGTTATTATGATGAGATGATTCCGAACCGTGGATCAGACGCCGGCCATCCGCTTGTAGTTGGCAAGGCGGACCTTGGCATCCTCTTCGTTCTGGGCAAAGAGCGTTTCGGCGGCATCGGGGAACATCTTCAGCAGCGTCTGGTAACGGGTCTCGCCGCGGATGAAGTCCTGATAGCTTTCGGTGGGATCTTTGCTGTCGATGGTGAGGGGCTGATCCAGATCGGGGTTGTAGCGGTACAGCGGCCAGTAGCCCGCGGCCACTGCCTTGCGGATCTCGGCCTGCGCCTTGCTCATGTTGATGCCGTGGTTGATGCAGGGCGCGTAGGCGATGATCAGGGACGGGCCGTGATACTTCTCGGCTTCGATCATGGCCTTGATCAGCTGGGCGGGGTTGGCGCTCATGGCGACGGTGGCGACATAGACGTAGCCGTAGCTCATGGCCATCATGCCCAGATCCTTCTTCTTGGTGCGCTTGCCGGCGGCGGCGAACTTGGCGACCGAGCCGGTGGGGGTGGACTTGGAGGCCTGTCCGCCGGTGTTGGAGTACACTTCGGTGTCGAGCACCAGAATGTTGACATCCTGGTTCTGGGCCAGCACGTGGTCCACGCCGCCGTAACCGATGTCATAGGCCCAGCCGTCGCCGCCGAAGATCCAGATGGACTTCTTGGTCAGCAGGTCCTTGTTGGCGAGGATGTACTCGCGGCGTTCGCAGCCCTTCTTCTCGGCGTGGGCTTCCAGCGCGGCCACCAGCTTTTCGCCGGCCTTGCGGGAGCCTTCCGCTTCGTCCATGTTCTCCAGCCATTCCTTGGCGGCGGCGACCACGTCTTCTTCCTTGCCCACTTCGGTGACCTCGCGGATCACGTCAGCCAGCTTGGCGCGGCGCTGCGCGGTGGCCAGGTTCATGCCGAAGCCGAACTCGGCGTTGTCTTCGAACAGGCTGTTGGCCCAGGCGGGGCCGTGGCCCTTTTCGTTCACGGTGTAGGGGCAGGTGGGAGCGGAGCCGCCGTAGATGGAGGAGCAGCCCGTGGCGTTGGCGATGATCATGCGGTCGCCGAACAGCTGGGTAACGAGCTTCACATACGGGGTCTCGCCGCAGCCGGCGCAGGCGCCGGAGAATTCGAACAGGGGCTGGAGGAACTGGCTGCCCTTCACGGTGGCGGGATTGATCTGCACCTCGGGCTTAGGCAGCTTCATGGCGAATTCCCAGTTCTTTTCTTCCTTGCGCTGTTCGTCCAGGGGCTTCATTTCCAGGGCCTTGGTCTTGGCGGGGCAGACTTCCACGCAGTTGCCGCAGCCGGTGCAGTCCAGGGGGCTGACCTGCATGCGGTACTGATACCCGGCCAGCTCCTTGCCGATGGTCTTGGGGGCAACGATGAAGCCTTCGGGCTTTTCTGCGCCTTCCTTGACCAGGACGGGACGGATGCAGGCGTGGGGGCAGACCAGGGAGCACTGGCCGCACTGGATGCAGTTTTCGGGGATCCAGGCGGGCACCTTGACGGCTATGCCGCGCTTTTCGTACTTGGTGGTGCCGGTCTCCACGAAGCCGCGGGGGTCGAAGGCGCTGACGGGCAGCTGGTCGCCTTCCTGGGCCAGGATGGGACGGATGAGGGTGTCGAAGTATTCGCTGGCTTCCACCTTGACGGGAACGGCGCCGGTGGTGGCGTTGGCCCATTCAGCGGGAACCTTGACTTCCTTCAGGCCGGAGATGGCGATGTCGATGGCGTCCCAGTTCTTCTGGACCACCGCGTCGCCCTTCTTGCCGTAGGTCTTCTTGGCATACGCCTTCATGTACTGGTCGGCGTCCGCGTAGGGGATGATCTCAGCCAGCTTGAAGAACGCGGCCTGCATGATGGTGTTGATGCGTCCGCCCATGCCCACCTTCGCGGCCAGGGCGATGGCGTTGATGGTGTAGAACTTGGCGTGCTTCTTGGCCAGCAGCTGCTTCATGGCGGCGGGCAGGTGCTCGTCCATTTCCTCGGGCTCCCACTGGGAGTTGAGCAGGAAGGTGCCGCCGTCCTTGAGGGAGGACACCATGTCGTACATGGTCACGTAAGCGGGGTTGTGGCAGGCGATGAAGTCGGCCGCGTCGATCAGGTAGGTGCTGCGGATGGGCACGTCGCCAAAGCGCAGATGGCTGACCGTCAGGCCGCCGGACTTCTTGGAGTCATAGGCGAAATACGCCTGCGCGTATTTGTCGGTGTGGTCGCCGATGATCTTGATGGAGTTCTTGTTGGCGCCCACGGTGCCGTCAGAGCCCAGGCCGTAGAACTTGCAGCAGACCGTTCCTTCGGGAGCGGCGATGAGCAGGTCGCCAAGCTTGAGGCTGGAATTGGTCACGTCGTCGGTGATGCCCACGGTGAAGTGGTTCTTGGGCTCTTTCTGGGCCAGGTTGTCGTACACGGCCTTGACCATGGTGGGGTTGAATTCCTTGCTGCCCAGGCCATAGCGTCCGCCCACCACCTGGATGTCCTTGCGGCCGTTTTCAGCCAGCACAGCCACCACGTCTTCGAACAGGGGCTCGCCCAGGGAGCCGGGCTCCTTGGTGCGGTCCAGCACCGCGATCTTCTTGACGGAGGCGGGCACGGCGGCAAGGAAGTGCTTGGCGGAGAAGGGACGGTACAGATGCACCTTCACCACGCCGATCTTGCGGCCGGCCTTCAGGAGCACGTCGATGGTTTCCTGGATGGCTTCGCAGCCGGAGCCCATGGCGACGATCACTTCTTCGGCATCGGGCGCGCCGTAGTAGTCGAACAGCTTGTAGGCGCGGCCGGTGAGCTTGGCCACTTCGCCCATGTACGCTTCCACGATTTCGGGCACGGCTTCGTAGTACTTGTTGGCGGCTTCACGGTTCTGGAAGTAGATGTCGGGGTTCTGGGCGGTGCCGGCCTGATGGGGATGTTCAGGGTTCAGGGCGCGGCCGCGGAACTCGGCGATCTTGTCCCAGTCCACCAGCTTGGCGATTTCGTCCAGCTCACAGGCGTCGATCTTCTGGATCTCGTGGCTGGTGCGGAAACCGTCGAAGAAATGCAGGAAGGGAACGCTTCCCTTGATGGCGCTCAGGTGGGCTACCAGGGCCATGTCGTGGGCTTCCTGAACGGAGCCGGAGGCCAGCATGGCAAAGCCGGTCTGGCGGCAGGCCATCACGTCGCTGTGGTCGCCGAAAATGCTCAGGGCATGGGCGGCCAGGGCACGGGCGGACACGTGGAACACGCCGGGCAGCAGCTCGCCGCTGATCTTGTACATATTGGGGATCATCAGCAGCAGGCCCTGGGACGCGGTGAACGTGCTGGTGAGGGCGCCGGCGGCCAGAGAACCGTGCACAGCGCCGGCCGCGCCGGCTTCACTCTGCATCTCGGCAACATGCACTTGCTGGCCAAACAGGTTCTTGCGGCCCTGCGCGGCCCATTCGTCGATGTACTCGGCCATGGTGGAGGACGGCGTGATGGGATAGATGGCGGCTACATCGCTGAAGGCATACGCGACGTGGCTGACAGCACCGTTGCCGTCAATGGTCAATTTAACAGCCATGGGAAACTCCTCCTCTTTTTATGAGCGGAAATGAAAAGATGTTCCGCTGCTTCTCCTTCATATATTATACGGCGAAAGAACATCCATTGTCAAGCACAAAGGAAAAAACCGGGGTCTGTATAAGCAAATATAGTTACAAGTTACCACTAAGAACTAAAGCATCAAAAAACGCTTAACAAAACCGTAATTTTATGATATACTAAAAAACGATCATTTTTACCGCATGTATTTCAAGCGAGGAGGAAGCGCCGGGATGGATTCTTACAAGCTGCTCATCACGGGCGGAATTCCGCTGGTGGGAGAAACCTATGTGTCCGGCGGAAAGAATACGTCCGTTGCGGTCATCGCCGCCACGCTTTTGTCCGATGAACCGTGCGTGCTGGAAAACCTGCCGGACATTGAGGATGTTCACGTCCTGATCGATATCCTGGCCGGCCTGGGCGCGAAGGTGGAATACCAGCCCGAGGAGCGGCGGCTGGCCGTGGATCCCCGGGGCGTAAACTCCTGCAAGGTGCCCTACCACCAGACCCAGCGCATGCGGGCCAGCTATTACATGCTGGGGGCGCTGCTGGGGCGCTTCGGCCAGGCGGAGGTGGGCTATCCCGGCGGGTGCTCCATCGGCGCGCGGCCGGTGGACCAGCACCTCAAGGCCTTCCGCGCCATGGGCGCGGAGATCAGGGAGCGGGGCGCGAAGATCAGCGCCAAGGGCAAAATGACCGGCTGCTCCGTGGTCTTTGACCGCATCACCGTGGGCGGCACCATCAACGCCATGCTGGCCGCGGCCAAGGCCGAGGGCAATTCCGTGCTGTACAACGCGGCGCGGGAGCCCCACGTGGTGGACCTGGCCAACTTCCTCAACTCCATGGGCTGCCGCGTCAAGGGCGCCGGCACGGACACCATCCGCATCACCGGCCAGAAAAAGCTCCATGGCAGCGTTTACACCGTCATTCCCGACCAGATCGAGACCGGCACCCTCATGATCGCCGCCGCCGCCACAAGGGGTGATGTGGTGATCCGCGGGTGCATCCCCACGCATATGGAATCGCTGACGGCCAAGCTGCTGGAAATGGGCGTGGCGGTGAGCGATATGGACGACGCCATCCGCGTGCGCACCGTGCGGGGCCACCGGGCGGTGAACATCAAGACCCAGGAATATCCCGGCTTCCCCACGGATCTCCAGCAGCCCATGAGCGCCATGCTCACCCGGGCGGGGGGCGACAGCGTGGTGATCGAAACCATCTTTGAATCCCGCTTCAAGCACCTGATGGAAATGCGCCGCATGGGCGCCCAGGTGCAGATCCTGGATCAGACAGCCATCATCCAGGGGGTGCCCGAATTGTACGGCGCGCCTGTCACCGCCACCGACCTGCGGGCCGGGGCAGCGCTGGTGATCGCCGGGCTGATGGCCAACGGCGTGACTGAAATTTATGAGCCCAGCTTTATCGAGCGGGGTTATGAGCATATTGAAGAAAAGCTGCGCGCCTTGGGCGCGAATATCCGCAGGGAGCCGCTGGAAGAGATGTAAAAGCCGCAGCGGCTTGTTTTCGTATGTCTTTTCTGTATATGCTTCCGCGCCCCCCTGAACGGGGGAATTACGGAAGGGATGAATGGATTGGATTCCTTTGAAATATTGGGCCTGCCCCGAACCGCCACCGAACAGCAGGTGCGGCAGGCTTACCATACAAAAGTCAAAGCCTGCCACCCGGACCAGTTTCCCGACGGCAGGACCCAGCAGATCGCCCAGGAAGAATTGATCCGGCTGAACCTGGCCTATGAAGAGGCCCTGCGCCTGACCATCGGGCACCGGCCCGGGGCGCCGGTGAACATGCTGTCCGCGGAGGAGGCAAAGCGGCTGGCCGTCCGGCTCATGGAGCAGCACCGCTATGAAAGCGCCCTGCTGCAATTGAGCCACGTGGAAAGCCGGGACGACGAATGGTATTACATCCACGGCCAGCTGCTCATGAACATGCGCCAGTACGGCACCGCCCACCAGTCCTTCCGGGAAGCCGTGCGCATGCAGCCGGAAAACCGGGCCTACCGCCAGGGGGCGCTGGACGCCGCCGTGGCCGTCAAGAAGCACCAGAAGCTGCGCTACCGCGTGGCGGATTGGGCCGGCAGCCTGTTCCACCGTACCTACGGACAGGGAAAACGGTGAGATAGGGAGGAAGTAGGAAGTTTTATCATGTCATTACAAATTGGAAAGCGTCGCTTCCAGGTGTCCGCTATATATACCTCCTGCCTCCTATTGAATATGAACGAGAGGAGAAGCCGCCGTGTGCGGTATGAGATAAAACAATGAATTTACCGAATAAACTGACCCTGCTGCGCATCGCCCTGATCCCGCTGTGCCTGCTTTTGTGGGCGCTGAAGCTGCCCATCCCCGCCGCGGCCGTGTTCGCCCTGGCTGCCGTCACTGACTTTTTTGACGGCTATATCGCCCGGAAGCAGAACATCGTCACCGTGTTCGGCAAGTTCGCCGACCCCGTGGCCGATAAGGTGCTGGTGCTGACGGCGATGGTGTTCCTGTGCGCCGACGCCCGCATCCCCGCCTGGGCCGTGTCCATCGTGGCGGCAAGGGAGCTGCTGGTGGACGGGCTGCGCCTGGTGGCCGCCGGGAAGGGCAATGTGATCGCCGCCGGATGGCTGGGCAAAATCAAAACCAACCTGCAATACTTCTGCGTCATCGCCGCCATGGTGCTGCCCCAGGGCCATTGGCTCACCTTCACGCTCACCGTCCTCATGGCCGCCATGACCCTCTTAAGCGGCTGGCAGTACGTGTGGGGGCACCGGGAAATCTTCAAAAACGGCGGGAAGTAATCCGAAATAACAGCGTTTCCCCCTTGACGAACAAGAACAGTTGTTCTATAATAAACTTGCTCTTTGCGTCAACGGATGACAGACAGAGAGTGTAATCTCTGTCTTTTTCAATGAAACAACCGTCAGAAACAGAAGGAGAACAACGCCATGGCCAAGAAGGAAACCAACAAGAAAAACGACCTGAAGCTGGACAATTCCCAGCAGGAAAAGATGAAAGCCCTGGAGGCCACCCTGTCCAGCATCGAAAAGGAATTCGGCAAGGGCACGGTGATGAAGCTGGGGGAAAAGACCGCCATGCAGGTGGACGTGGTGCCCACCGGGTGCCTGGACCTGGACATGGCGCTGGGCGTGGGCGGCATTCCCCGGGGCCGCATCATCGAGGTGTTCGGCCCGGAATCCAGCGGTAAAACCACCGTGGCGCTGCATGTGGTGGCGCAGGTGCAGAAGATGGGCGGCGCGGCGGCGTTCATCGACGCGGAGCACGCCCTGGATCCCGCTTACGCCAAGAACCTGGGCGTGAACATCGACGAGCTGTACGTCAGCCAGCCCAACTGCGGCGAGGACGCCCTGGAAATCGCCGAAGCCCTGCTGCGCAGCGGGGCCATCGACATCGTGGTCATCGACTCCGTGGCCGCGCTGGTGCCCCGGGCCGAGATCGACGGCGAAATGGGCGATTCCTTCGTGGGCATCCAGGCCCGGCTCATGAGCCAGGCCATGCGCAAGCTGACCGGCGTGGTGGCGAAAACCAACGCCATCGCCCTGTTCATCAACCAGATCCGTGAAAAAGTCGGCGTCATGTACGGCAACCCGGAAACCACCCCCGGCGGCCGGGCGCTGAAATTCTATTCCTCCGTGCGCCTGGACGTGCGCAAGGGGGAGCAGCTCAAGAACGGCAGCGAGGTCATCGGCAACCGCACCAAGGTGAAGGTGGTCAAAAACAAGGTGGCTCCGCCCTTCCGCACCTGTGAGTTCGACCTGATTTTCGGCCAGGGCATCAGCCGGGAGGGAAGCCTGCTGGATATGGCCGTGGCCAAGGACATCATCGTCAAGTCCGGCGCCTGGTTCTCCTATAACGACCAGCGCATCGCCCAGGGCCGCGACAACGCCCGCCAGTACCTGAAGGACCATCCCGAAATCGCCGACGAGATCGACGCGCTCCTGCGCCGGCAGCTGGCCCAGACCTCCGTGCCCGCCGTGTCCGAGGATGAGATCCCCGAAATGGACGTGGAGGCGGACATGAACGACGGCGATGAAGAATAACGGGAAAGCCCGGGGGGACGCCTGCGGCCTGTGCCGCATCGAGCTGGATCATGTGGGCGTCACCGCCGGGGCGGACGTGCTGCTCCAGGACGTGAGCTTCCACATCCACTGCGGCCAGCTCACCGCCCTGGTGGGCCCCAACGGCGCGGGCAAAACCACGCTGGTGCAGGCCATTTTGGGCCAGCGGGCGCATACCGGCTGCATCCGCCACGTGGACGCGGACGGGCACAATTTTCCCGCCCCCCGGGTGGGCTATGTGCCCCAGCAATTGCCCTTTGACCGGGAAATGCCCCTGACGGTCTGCGACCTGATGGCCGCGTCCCTGTCCCGCCGCCCGGTGTGGACGGGGGTGGGCAGGGCCGTGCGGCAGCAGGTGCATGCCGCCCTGGACGAAACCCAGGCGGCGAAGCTGATCGACAAGCGCCTGGGCGCCCTCAGCGGCGGCGAGCTGCAGCGGGTGCTGCTGGCCATGGCGCTGACCCCCGTGCCGGATCTGCTGGTGCTGGACGAGCCCGTGTCCGGGGTGGACCAGAACGGCCTGAGCCTGTTTTTGCAGACCGTGTCCGCCCTGCGGGACGCCCACCACATGGCCATCCTCATGGTCAGCCACGATTGGGAGCTGGTGCGCCGCTACGCGGACTGGGTGGTGCTGGTGCAGCAGAAGCTGCTGAAGCAGGGCCAGCCCGGCGAGGTCTTTTCCTCCCCCGAATTCGAGAAAATTTTCCGCGGCGAGATCAACCGGAACCTGGAGCGGGACAAATCCGCCGGGGAGCCGTATAAACCCTGAACAAGGATGGGTAAAGGAGCTGACAGCAATGGACCACGCGGCGGAAGCCCAGCGCCTGTTCATGGAAGGATATAACTGCGCGCAGGCGGTGTTCTGCGCGTTTTGTGACGTGACGGGGCTGGACATGGACGCGGCGGCGCGGCTGTCCTCCTCCTTCGGCGGGGGCATGGGCAGGCTGCGGGAGGTGTGCGGCACGGTCAGCGGCGCGCTGCTGGCCCTGGGCATGCTGCGCGGCTATTGCGATCCCGCCTCCCCCCAGGCGAAAACCGGCCACTATCTTCTGGTGCAGGAATACGCCCGCCGCTTCCGGGAAAAGAACGAAACCATCATCTGCCGGGAGCTGCTCAGGGATGTTCCCGTCACCCCCGGAAACACCCCTGAACCCCGCACGCCCGAATTTTACGCCCGCCGCCCCTGCCTACGCTTCGTCGGGGAAGCCGCCGCCATCCTGGACGAAATGCTGGAGGAAACCTGTACCTAAACAAAAAAAGCGGCGTCGCCGCCGCTGCTGTTTTTTATTGCGAGTACCCGCGCACCTTGAACCCGCGTTCATGGGGAAGCGCGGGTATTTCCTGTATATCCATATGCTCGATGTGGATGTGGGCCTGGCTTTTGAGCTGCAATACCAGCTTGCGCAGCTGGCTTACCGGCCCCTGGGCCTCCATCTCCACGCATCCGTCGGGCAGGTTATCCACCCAGCCGGTGAGGTACAGCTTTTTCGCCAGGTAATAGGCTGTGTAGCGGAAGCCCACGTGCTGCACCCTGCCGGAAAAAACCACATGCCAGCGGGTCATGCTCAGAACCCGACGATCAGGCCGTGGCGCTCGGCGTAAAAGCTGTCCAGGCCGCGGGTGGGAATGATATCCACATGAAGGCCCGGATGGTGAAGCAGCAGGCGCTCCTTGATCTGCTGCGCGGCCTGCTCGTTCAGGCAGTGGGAAATGACCGCCCGCCCGCTGCCGTTCAGGCCGATCCGTTTGATTTCCTCCAGCATCACGCGCACCATGTTTTTCGGCCCCCGGGCCTTGCCGCACATGGCGATTTCGCCGTTGTCGTCGCCCACGCCCACGCCCCAGAAGCCCAGGTGCCCGGCCAGCAGGCCCACCAGCCGGTTGACCCGGCCCGCCTTCATCAGGTTATGGTAAGAGGAAAGGGCGAAAATAATGTGGGTTTTCGCGGCGGCCTCGTTCAGCGCCTTTTCGATGGCGTCGATGGCCAGGCCCTGGCGGATCAGTTCGCAGGCTTTGCGGATGATCAGCACCGTTTCCGGGCCGGTGGCCTTGGTGTCGATCACGGCGATGCGCTTGTCGGGCTGCCCTTCCTGCACCATCTGCCGGGCGGTGCAGGCGCTGTTGTAGCTGCCGGACAGGTTGCTGGAAATGGTAAAGGCCAGCACGTTTCCCGGCTTGGAAAACTCCTCCACCCACGCCTGGGGGGAGGGGCATGCCGTCTGCGCCATTTCGCGGTGGTTTTCGTTGGCCGTCAGCATGGTGTCCACAGATATTTTTTCGTCGTCGATATATTCCGTCTGCCCCACCCGGATAATAAAAGGAATGGTGGCAAATTCCGTGTCTGGGCACGCCTCCGGCAAATCAAACAAATCACAGCTGGAATCCGATACGATGCGCCAAATCACTGTTTATTCCGCCTCCGTTCTCCCGCGGCCGGTTTCCATCGGTTTCCTTCGTTCCGCCTCCTATTATAACTGGAAAACAGGTTTTTTACAATAATAATACAAAACAAATTCAGGAGCAAGAATAAATCATGAGGATGAGAAAGCCCGGTTTCCGCAAGGTGATTCTTTCAGGCCCCTTTTTCGCATATGCTGTTGCCGGAGGGGATGGGCATGCTGGCAGCGGCGGCGTTCGGGGCGCTGGCGGGGGCGATGATGGTGTTTCCGGAAGCGGCGGCGGAGGCGGCGTATCAGGCGCTTGGGCTGTGGGCCCGGGCGGTGGCGCCGGTGCTGGGGCCGTTCATGGCGTGCATGCTGATGCTCAGCAGCCGGACGCGGGGCGGCATGGCGGCCCGGGTGGCCATGGGCTGGCTGTGCGGCTCCCCCGGCGGGGCGCGGCTGATGCGGGAAGCGGGCTTGCGGGGGCGGAGCGCTTCCCGGACCGCCGCCATGACGGGCACCATGAGCCCCATGTTCCTCATCGGCACAGTGGGCGGGTGGCTGGGGGACAGGCGGCTGGGCTGGGTGGTCTTTCTGTGCCATGTGCTCGGCGCGCTGGGGGCGGGGCTGTGTATCCCGCCGGGGGAAAAAGCGGCGGTTTCCCTTCCCGCGCCGATGCCGCTGGGGGCCGCGCTGCGGGAAAGCGCCCTGGCCCTGCTCACGGTGGCGCTGTGCATGATGCTGGGCTGCGCGGCGGCGAAAATGGCGGCCTGCGCATTGCCGGGGCTGGCGCCTGCGTTCCAGGCCGCGCTGCAATGCGCCCTGGAGGTGACCGGCGGGGTCAAAAGCATCATCGCCCTGCAAACGCCCTTCACCGCGCCGCTGGTCTGCGCGGCAGTGTCCTTCGGCGGGCTGTCGCTGCTGGCCCAGAACGCCGCCTTCTGGCAGGACAGCGGGGTGGGCATGGGGCGGCTTGCCCTCCTGAGGCTCTTCCACGCCCTGCTGTCCGGCGCGCTGTGCCGGGCGGTTCTGCTTTTCTTTCCCTGAAAAATGTGGTATCCTATCCCCGGGGAAAGGGGAGAAAACATGCGCATTCAAATCGAAAAAGCCGCCCGGAGGCTGACCCTGTATCAGGCGGACCGTGAACCGCTGTTTTCCTGCGCCGTGGCCCTGGGCCGCTGTCCGGCGGGCCCCAAGGAACGGGAGGGGGACGGCAGGACCCCGGAAGGGCGCTATTTCGTGTGCCTGAAAAAGATGGGGAAGTACGGCCCTTCCCTGGGCGTCAGCTATCCCAGCGAGCAGGATGCGCTGCGCCTGAACGCGCCGGAGCATCTGACCGCCCTGATCCGGGAACGCGCCGCCCGGGGCGAACGCCCGCCCTGGGGCAGCTTTTTGGGCGGGGAGATCTACATCCACGGCGGCGGCGCGGACACCGACTGGACGGCGGGGTGCGTCGCCCTGAGCGATCAGGACGCCCAGACCCTCTATGACCTGACGCCCCTTGGCACCGCCGTCGATATTTCGCCGTGACAGCAAAAGGCGGGGCGGTGGCGGAAGGGGGCGCGTTCGCGTCCGGCGCGGGTGAAGCGTCAGGGGCGATGTTATTTTCCAACGCGCTGTCCAGGGCGTCCAGATCGTTCAGCGAAACGGGGTTCACCTGGATCTCGGGCGCGGGTTCATCCTGGCCGCCCTGCAGTTCGGACAGGTCCACCTCCGTGGCGTGCTTGGACCATTAGCCCCAATTGTCGTACACATCCCACACGCGCATATCGTTGGGATCGAGGAACGCCACCATGCCGCTGTCCAGATCCATCAGGTTGATCTGCACCCGGTCCGGGTCGTCCGGCCATGGTTCGCTGAACAGGTCGCTGCGGTCGTAGGCGCGGTGGATGCGCAGGCCGGGAAATTTTCTTACGTCGGAAATCAGCGTGGTGTTTCCCAGGTTGGCCCCGCGGAAGCCCCAATTGATGAACAGCTTGTTATGGTAAATCCCGGAGCACTGGATAAAGCGCACACGCTCCTTCGTGACGGAATACACCATGGCGCTGTGCTGGTGGAAGCCCTTTTCGTCGGTATATTCCACGCGGATGATATCCCCCACCCGCAGGCCGCCGGCCTCCCATACGGAATTGAACTGCTGCCATCTGCCGTGGGGGTTCACCTCGCCGGAGAGCAGATACCCCAAAAACTGGCAGAATCCAAAGCATTCGCCCCAGCCGTAGGCGTTGGGCATGCCGCTGCGCACGTCGTTGCATTCCCAGCGGCAGCCGAACCAGCCGCGGTTGTAGAAGTATTCCTCTCCCTTGGCCTCCGCTGCTTCCTTGGAGGACTGGATCCAGCCTTTTTTATTTTCATGGGCGTGGTAATTCTGCATGACGTCCGGCTTGGTCACCCAATACCAGCCGTCGTTCAGTTCATAAGGCTTCCAGAATGGCGTTCAGGTTTTCCGTGGTGTACTCGCCCCGAAAACGCGTATCCACAAAGCGGAATTCTTCGGGGGACGCGTATTCATAATCCTCCGCCGTCCCGCCCGTCAGGCATCCCAGCATCAGCGCCAGGAGCACAGCCATCCATTTCCGCATCATGAACAAACTCCATCCATCAAAATGCAGTTTCAAGCCCTCAGCCGCAACGCGATCATGAACGCTTAAAGCAATGAAACCGTCGGAAATCCCTAAGACATCCACAATATTTTAATATATAAGACGTAAAATTGGAATATATGTTGATAATTATTTTATATTTTCGTAACAATTCACCCTTTGCCCCGCTACCAATCCATCGCTGTTTGTGCTAAAATAGAGAAGGTGAAGTCCGCCTGTTTCAGAAATGCCGGGCGCTTTTTCAAAGCCGCGGGCGAAGAGCAGGGGGACTTCCAAACGCGTATCCTGCAATCAGAAAGGAATGCCATCATGACCCTGAATCAGCATATCAAGCTGTCCCCCAAGGTGGAAGCGGCGCTGCGCGAAGGCCGGCCTGTGATCGCCCTGGAGAGCACCATCATTTCCCACGGCATGCCCTATCCCCAGAACGTGGAAACGGCGCTGCGCTGCGAGGCGGCGGCGCGGGAATGCGGCGCGGAGCCCGCCACCATCGCGGTGATCGGCGGCAGGCTGTGCGCGGGCCTCACCGAGGAAGAAATCGACTACCTGGGCCGGGAGGGCGCCAAAGTGACCAAGGCGTCCCGGCGTGACCTGCCCATCCTGGCGGCCAGAAAAGCCGACGGCGCCACCACCGTGGCCGCCACCATGATCATCGCCGCCCTGGCGGGCATCCGGGTGTTTGCCACCGGCGGCATCGGCGGCGTCCACCGGGGCGCGGAAACCACCATGGACATTTCCGCCGACCTGGAGGAGCTGGCCCATACCCCCGTTGCGGTGGTCTGTGCCGGGGCGAAGTCCATCCTGGATCTGGGGCTGACCCTGGAATACCTGGAAACCAAGGGCGTGCCCGTGCTGGGCTACCAAACCCGGGAGCTGCCCGCCTTCTATACCCCCCACTCCGGCTTTTCCGTGGACTACCGCGCGGATTCCCCGGCGGAAATCGCCTCCTTCATCCGCGCCCAGCGGGAGATGGAGTATCCCGGCGGCATGCTGATCGCCAACCCCATCCCCGAGGAATACGCCATGCCCGCCGACGTCATCAACGCCGCCATCGACCGGGCCCTCCGGGAAGCCGGCGAACAGCGCGTGAAGGGCAAGGCCATCACGCCCTTCCTGCTGGCCCGGGTCTGCGAACTCACCGGCGGCGATTCCCTGGCCTCCAATATCCAGCTGGTGCTCAACAATGTGCGCCTCGCTTCCGAAATCGCCGCGGCGCTTTGATCGGGGGCTTCGAAATCTGTTCAGTTTTAGCACGCGGACAGTATTACAAACAATTCAGGTATTCCTGGGGGAACCGCTCTTTGGTGCCCAAAGAGCGGTTCCCCCAGTTCCGCGGCCTCAAAAGCCGCAAGTCCGCTTCATGCGGACATTGCTCGTTTCGGCTGATCTCACCGTCGATGAGATTTCCGCCACAGGCGGCCATCTGCGGTTCGTCCCCTTCCGAGAAAGGCAAAAAAAGGAAAAGACTTCTACTGTAAGAACAACCTACTGTAATGGTTTCCCCCAGATATGTAACAATAGTAACAACTGAAGAGGTGTTCATGCCGAAAAAAATCGCAAAAACCGTCAACCGGAATTTTTATCTGCCGCCCATCGGGCAGCGCATCGTCAAAACCAGCATCGCGGTGTTTTTATGCCTGGTGTTTTACCGCCTGCGGGGGTATCGCGGGGAAACCATGAGCGCCGAGGCGGCCATCACCGCCATCATCTGCATGCAGCCCTATGTGCAGGACACCAAGGAATACGCCCTGAACCGGCTGTCCGGCACGCTGATCGGCGCGCTGTGGGGCTTTCTGTTCCTGCTGGTCATGCCGCTGTTTCCGAATCTGAGCCCCTTTCTGCTGTACCCGCTAATGGGCCTGGGCGTCCTGATTTCGCTGTACAGCGCGGTGGTCATCCGCAAGCCGGACACCTCCAGCCTGGCGGCGATCGTGTTCATCTGCGTGGTGATCGCTTACCCGGACATCGACGCGCCGCTGGACCAGGCGTTTCACCGGGTGCTGGACGTGCTGGTGGGCACGGCCATCGCCATCGGGGTGAACCTGTTCCGCCTGCCCCGGGTGAAGCAGAAGGACAGGGTGTTCTTCGTGCGCACCAAAGACCTGGCCCCGGATGAACTGTCCCGCATCCCCTCCTCGGTGCTGTTCAGGCTGAACTACCTGTACAGCGACGGGGCGAAAATCTGCCTGATGTCCGAGCACGCGCCGGCCTTCTTCATGACGCAGATCGGGGCGGTGAACCTGAGCGCGCCGATGATCGTCATGGACGGGGCGGGCATCTACGACGCCAATGAAAACGCTTACCTTTCCACCGTCAACATCCCGCCCGACGCCTCCCGCTGGCTGATGAAGCGGCTGGACGCCCTGGATATCCCCTATTTCATTTACACCGTGCACAAGAACCGCAACTGCATCTACCACCGGGGCAGGATGACGGAGGCGGAATCCAAGGTGTATCAGCGGCTGAAGCGCTCGCCGTACCGCCAGTACCTGGATGACGACCACTACGCCCTGGAGGATATCGTCTATATCAAGGTGGTGGCCGCCGACGAAAAGGCCACCAAGACCGAGCGGGCGCTGGAGCCTTCCCTGACGCGGCGCGGGCTGCGGACGGTGATCCGTCCCCAGGCGGGCCTGGAAAACGGCAGCAGCCTGTACTTCTACGCCGCCAACGCCGATATGGCCCACGCGGAGGAAAGGCTGCTGCGCCTGATGCAGAAAAAAGAACCGGGCTTAAAGCCCGTGGAAGTGTTTTCCGAAAACGGCTATCAGTCCGAGCACGACGCCGCCCATCTGCTCCACACCCTGGGAAACCTTTACGAGCCCTTCCGCCCCTTCTTCTGGATCGACCCGGAGAGCGAAAAGGACGCAAGGCGGTTTCGGTAAAATTTCCGCAGAAAACCTTTGGGATGCATCGAAGGGCCGCAGCCCTTCGATTTTAAATCCGCAGGGGCCGAAGCGCCCGGAAAACGGTACAGTGCACCGTTTTCAGCGTAGGCCGGGCGGCAGCCCAAGGCGGTCGCCGGGGCCCGAAGCGCCTGGAAAACCTGCCCTTGGGCTGGTTTTCAGCGAAGGGCGGGCCGGAAGGCCTCGGGCAAGCAGCTGA
>JAFZOG010000157.1 GCA_017550745.1 Clostridia bacterium
TACGCTGAAAACGGTACACTGTACCGTTTTCCGGGCGCTTCGGCCCCTGCGGATTACAATCGAAGGGCTGCGGCCCTTCGATGCATCCCAGGGGTTTTTTGACAGCCTGAAACAACACAGTAGGTTGTTTCTTACGGTAAAAGTCTCTTCTCTTTATAGCCTTTCTCGGAAGGGGACGAACAGACGATGACCGCCTGTGGCGGAAATCTCATCGACGGTGAGATCAGCCGAAACGAGCAATGTCCGCATGAAGCGGACTTGCGACTTTTGAGGCTGCGGAACTGGGGGAACCGCTCTTTGGGCATCAAAGAGCGGTTCCCCCAGGAATACCTGAATCATTACGAATAATTCTGGCGGATTATTCAGGCAGGAAAAAACGAACAGCAAAAAAGATGCGCTGGCATGAAGCAGCGCATCGCCTGAAAGACTATTTCAGCGTAATGACCACGTGGCGGTTGGGTTCTTCACCCTCGGAGTGGGTAGTGACGGCGGGATGATCCTGCAAAGCGCTGTGCAGGATACGGCGCTCATAAGGATTCATGGGTTCCAGGCTTACCTTTCGGCCGGTTTTCTGCGCGCGGTTCGCCATGCGGTTGGCCAGGCGCACCAGCGCTTCTTCCCGTTTTGCCCGGTAGCCTTCCGTGTCCAGGGTGACACGGGTGTAATTCTCCTGGCCCTTATTCACCTGGAGGCTGGTCAGGTATTGCAGCGCGTCCAGCGTCTCTCCCCTGCGTCCGATCAGGATGCCCAGGGTGTCGCCTTCCATATTCACCCGCACGTTGCCTTCGTCATCGTTTTTCACGCCGACGGCTACGTTCACGCCCATCAGCTTGGTGACTTCCTGTAAAAACTCCTGGGCGCGGCCGGCGGCGGTAGCACGGTCAGCCTGCTCTGCAGGTTCGATTTCCTTTTGTTCCGTAGATTCCTTGGCAGCCTTGGGCGCTTTCGGAGCCCTGGGAGCCTTGGGTTTGCTTTCTTTTTTGGGTTCTGGCTTTTCCTGGGGCGGTTCGTCCTTCAAAGCCTCTTCTTTGGGCGCCCTGGGCTTCCGAGGCTTGGGAGCCGGCTTGTCCGCTTTCTCGGCCTTTTCCTCTCCTTCACCCTTCGGCGCGGCAGGCTTTTCTTTCTTTTGCGGTTTGGCGGCTTCGGGCTTCATGGCGTCCGCCAGGATGGAACGGGCCACGTCATCGGTGGCTTCTTCTTCCTTCATGGTCAGGCGCACCTTCGCGGGCCGGGAGCCGAACAGGCCGAACAGGCCTTTGCTTCCTTCCTCCAGCACGTCCACCGTAACGTCGCTGATGGCCACGCCCAGTTCCTCCAGGCCCTGGTCAATGGCTTCCTGAATCGTGCGGGCTGAGTATTCGTACACTTTCATTATTTGATGGACCCCTCTCCGGATACGGACTCGGACAGCGCTTTCCGCGCGTCTTGTTTTTCAAGGATTTTGGTAATGATCACGCTTTGAATCCACATGGCGATGGTGGAAGTGACCCAATACACGGCGAAGCCGGCGTTGGAAGTCAGGCACCAGAACACGGACAGGATGGGGAAAAAGTACTTCATGAAGTTGTTCATCCCGTTGCTCTGCGCGTTGCCCTGCTGCGGCTGCTGGTTTTCGTTTAAAGCGGGGTTAAACTTGTATTGCAGCACCTGGCTCACGCCTGCCAGCACAGGCAGGATCAGCAGGCCGTTGTACTGTTTATAGAGCGTAATGGAGAACAGGAAAAAGTTTAAGCCGGTCCACCCGGGCACGGTGGCGACTGCTTCCACATAGCCCGGCATCTGGCCCAGGGCCGTGATCATAGAGGTCACGCTGGTTTTCACAGCGTCTGTGGTGCTGAAATCCAGCACGGTTTCGCTGACGGCGGCAATACTCTCGGTGACGGCCTGCAGCTGCCCTTCGGAGAGCATTTCATAGGCGCGCTGCCACATATTCGCGGGGATCATGTTCAGCGCCTGGGCATTTGGGGCGATGGAAGCGAACAGAGAATCCGCCATCCAGATATTCTTGACCCACAGGAAGCGGTCCGCCGCGGCGATGATGTCGGTTTCCCCCGCGAGGTAGCGGAAGGTCTGCATGGCCATCTGCTCGTTGGCAATGGCGCGCATCGCGGCGAACATGGCGAACATGATGGGCCAGGTGAGCAGCAGCGGCAGGCAGCCGGACAGGGGATTGTAGCCTTCCTTTTTCATCAGTTCCGCCTGCTTTTGCTGGAGCTTCTGCTGATCCTTGCCGTATTTTTTCTGCAGCTCGTTGATCTTTGGCTGGATCAGCGCCATCTTGCGCATGCCCTTGCGGCTCTTGTAGTCGAAGGGCATAATGATCAGGCGCATCAGCATGGTGAAGATGATGATGGCCACGCCGTAGTTTCCCACCAGGCTGTTGATGCCCGACAGGATGTCGTACAGGAATTGCTCAATCGCGTTCAAGGATTATCGTCCCTCCTAATGGTTGCGCTGGGAGCCTCGGGCACGGGATCGTACCCTCCCTTGCAGAAAGGATGGCATCGCAGCAGGCGTCTTGCGGCCAATCGCCCCCCGCTGAACGCGCCGAAACGCTGAACGGCTTCCTCAGCGTATTCCGAACAGGTGGGAACAAATCGGCAGGCGCAGGGCAAGCCGGGGCTGATCCTGCGCCGGTAGAAGCGGATCAGAGAAAGCAAGACACGTTTCATTTTGTTTCATCCCGATACAGGCCCTGCTTGCGCAGCAAATATCGAAGCGACTGGTATAAACGGAAAAAATCGGCCTCTGCGGACGGCTCCCGCGCCGTGACCACATACATGCCCTTTTTCAGCTTCGGCAGTTCAGCGCGGAACGCTTCCCGCAGCCGGCGCTTTACCCGGTTACGGGTCACAGCGTTGCCGATCTTTTTGCTCACCGAAAAGCCGCACAGCAGCTTCGGCCCCTTCACAAAACCGACCGACATTTCCCGGCACGCTCCGCCCTTGCCTTTTTTATAGACATAACGAAACTGCCCGTTTTTCCTCAGGCGATACTGCTTTTCCATATGTTCCCAGCCGAATCGTTTTGTTCAAACCTTGCCGTGGATACCGCATCACCCAATATTGCGGATACAACAGCAAACCCGCCCCACGAATCCATGCTCTCTGGCAAGCGCGGGGCGGGCCAAGCCATGCAAGAAAGAGAGGAGGGACGGCTCAGACCGTCAGCTCCTTACGGCCGCGGTTGCGGCGGCGGGCCAGCACCTTCCGGCCATTCTTGGTGCTCATGCGGGCACGGAAACCATGCACCTTATTGCGCTGGCGTTTCTTGGGCTGATAAGTACGTTTCATGACGGCAACAACTCCTTCTAAAATCCAAATGCCGGATGGCATTATTTCGCGCAGATTGTGATCAAATACACCACAAAACAGCCATTATAGTATATCCATCCGGCGGCTTTATGTCAAGGGATTTTCTGAAAAGAATGAAAATTTTCGCGGTTTTCGGCACAGGAAAACAAAGCGCAGGGGCAATGCTGCCCCAACGCGTTTTGTGGAGCGGGAATTACTGGTTGGCGAACTGCTGCCGCATAGCGCGGATCGCTTCCATCTGCTGGGTCATGGCGGCATCCGTCTGCTCCATCAGCTGATTGATGGAATCATGTACACGGGCCGTGTAGGCTTCGCAGTCGCGATGGGCGCTCTCCAGCAGTTCCTGGGCTTCAGCCTGGGCGCGGGCCACGATTTCGCTGTCCGCCACCATCTGCGCGGCGCGGGCCTGGGCGTCGGCCACCAGCGCGTTGGCGCGGGTCTGCGCGTCAGCCACCATGGCATTGGCCTGGTCGGTGGAGGTGCGCAGCGTTTCGGCCGCCCGGGTCTGGGCATCGGTGACCATGGCGTTGGCTTCCTTCTTGGCGTTATCCACAGTGGTCTGGGCTTCTGCGTTGGCGTTGCGGGTCGTTTCCTCGGCAATGCGGTTGCTTTCGGAAATGATGGTTTCTTCCTGGTCAATGATCGTTTTGGCGTTCTGAACATCCACAGGGATGCTTTCCTCCAAGCGGCGCATCAGGCTGGAGAATTCTTCCTTATCCAGCATGAATTTCTTGGTCAGCGGGATGGCCTTCGCTTCGGAGAGCAGCTGCTCCATACGGTCCAGCAGTTCAAAGGTCATGAGGCGATTGGTAGACATAGCGTGATCCTCCTTAAAATGAATCAAGATTGGGTAAAGGCTGCCAGAATATCCGGCAAAACCTGAGAGGGAACATAATCTGATAAATCAGCGCCGAACTGTGCCAGCTGGCGCACCATGCTGGCGCTGACATCGGTGAGGCCGGGGGCCGCGGGCAGAAACACCGTTTCCAGCCCCGGATCAAGCCGGCCGTTGATGTGCGCCATCGTGGTTTCGCTGTCCAGATCAGCGGCGCTGCGCACGCCGCGCACCACCACGCGGATGCCGGTTTCCTTCGTTAATTGGGCCAGCAGACCGGGGTAGGAGATGATTTCCACATGGGGAATGTCCGCGCAGGCGCGCCTGAGCATATCCACCCGCCGCTCCACAGAAAAGCATCCCTGCTTGTCCGGGTTATGCAGCACGCCCACCACCACGGTATCAAAGACGGAAGCCGCCCTGCGGATCACGTCCATGTGCCCCAGCGTCACCGGATCGAAACTGCCGGGATAAAGGCAGCAGTGTTTTCCGAATTTACAATCCATTGCCACCCTCCGTGTTTTCACGTTCATAAAAGCCCAAGCCTGCCGCGCCGTATGTGCGGTGGTCGGTCTGGCGAAGGGGCGGCGGGATATCGGGCGGAGTTTCCCGGGCGTGTTCGATCACGATCATGCCGTCCCCCCTGAGCAGCCCGCCGTCCAAGATCGCCCGGCAAATGGGCACGGTGGACATGCGGTAGGGCGGGTCCAGGAAAACCAGATCGAAGGCATCGCCCTGCTTTTCCAGGGCCGCAAGCGCCGCGGTATCCTTCATGCGAAGGAGCTTTGCCCTGCCGCCGCAGTGCAGGGCGTCAATGTTTTCCTGAATGGCCGCACAGGCCTTGGCGCTCACATCGCAGACCACCGCGCTGTGTGCGCCGCGGCTCAGGGCTTCCAGCGCCAGCGCGCCGCTGCCGCCGTACAGATCCAGCACCCGCGCGCCGATCACCCGGCTGCCCAGGATGGAAAACAGCGCTTCCTTCACCCGGTCAGCCGTGGGGCGGGTATCCATGCCCTCGGGCGCTTTCAGCTTCCGTGAGCGCATTTCTCCGGCAATGATCCGCATATCTCAGATGATCTCGTTTTTCTTTTCCGTCCGCGCCTGCCGGGCCTTGATGGCTTTCTTCTTCTTCCGCTGGACGCGCTTGTTATTGCTGGAAATGCCGCCGTGGATCATCGCGCGGCTGCGCGGGCCGGTCAGATACCCGATGGGGAACCCCAGCAGGGGCAGGGAAGCCAGCAGCGGGCTCAGCCGATCAATGGTCAGCAGCAGCTCAGGGTTGTTGGCCGTCGCGATATTGGCAAAGGGGAAAATCAGGATCCGGGAAACCATGCGCAGCACGTCCAGCACCGTGACATTAACATTCTGATTGTAGTACGCCAGCGGCGCGGAGATTTCCTCCTGGCTGCTGAAACCGGATACCCAGCGGGGAAGGGATTGCAGGGAATACACCTGCTTCGTGGCGGTGAAAGCATGGGGCAGGGTGATCAGGATGACGGGAACAACGGCGATCAGCGCGATGATCCATCCCTTGCCGGGATGAAAACAGCGCTGCTTATCCTTGCCATCCACTGGCTTCCCCGCTTCCTGGCGGGCCAGGGCGATTTCGCCGAAAGCCACCTCGTTTTCTCCCAGCCGCGAACCGTCCATGTACACGATCATGGCGCAAATCAGCACGATCACCAGGTTCAGCAGCGTCCGGATCAAAAAGCTGTCAAACTGCAGGGCGCTCCCTACGATGAGGTAAAGAAATACAAACATGAGGTAATACGCCATCAGGCGGATCCCCCGCTTCACCGCGGCAGCGTCAAAAAGGTTGCCCTTCAAATACGGCTTAAAGATCAGCGGTGTTTTGGTCTTGTTGTTCCTGGATTGATTCTGCATGAAAAAACCTCTTTGTCGGGGCGTTTATCCTTCGCCCTCATAGATGATCGGCACCCTGGCTGTCGCGGCCAGCAGCATTTCATAGCTGATGGTGCCCGCCCAGGAAGCCAGTTCATCGGCGGTGATTTCTTCCCTTCCCTGCCGGCCCAGCAGCACGGCGGGAGCGCCGAGAAACAGCTTTTCCTCCGGCACGTCCGTCACGTCTGCCATGATCTGGTCCATGCACACGCGCCCGATGACGGGGCAGCGCTTGCCGCCGATGAGGACGAATGCTTTCCCTGACAGCGCCCGGTGGTAGCCGTCGCCGTACCCTACAGGCAAGGTCGCCGCCCGCATGGTTTTTTCGGCCCGGTACGTGCAGCCGTAGCTGACGCAGGCGCCGGCGGGCAAATCCTTCACGTACACGATTTCCGTGTGCCAGGAGAGGGCGGGCTTCAGCGCCGGCGCATTTTTCACAGGGGCGCAGCCATACAGCGAAATGCCCTGGCGGGTCATATCATAACGCGCCTGGGGATACCTCAGGCTGGCCGCGCTGGCGGCGGCATGAATCAGAATGCCTTTGGGCAGCAGCGCTGTAAAGCGGTTGAACGCCTCGATCTGGCCAAGGGAATAAGCGTCGCTTTCCCCGTCCGCGTCGGCAAAGTGGGTGAACGCGCCGGTGAGCCGCACGTGGGGGGCCGCTTTTAGGGCGTCCAGCATCGCCTGCAGTTCTTCCGACCTGCGCACGCCGATGCGGCCCATGCCGGTGTCGCATTTCAGGTGCACCTGGGCGGCGGCATTCATCCGCGCCGCCGTTTCTTCCAGCATCCGGACGCGTTCCGGATCGAAAACCGTCTGGGTCAGGCTGTTTCTTACGCTGGCCTCCGCGCCTTTTTCATTCACCGCGCCCAGCACCAGGATGGGCGCTTCCACCCCGGCCTGCCGCAGCCTCTCCCCCTCTTCGGGAATCGCCACGCCCAGCCAGTCCGCGCCGTGGTTCAGCGCAGTTTTCGCCACCTGCACCAGTCCGTGGCCGTAGGCGTTGGCCTTCACCACCGCCAGCATATGGGGCGTGGGCGCTGTCGCCTGCCTGAGCGCTTCGGTATTCGCGGCAATCGCCCGCAAATCCACCCGGATGTAGGTTCCCCGATACTGCAAAGCTGCCTCCAAATGATTATAGCATATTCTTTCCAATCAGGAAAGAGGTATTTTTTCAATGCGGCGAAGGACGCGGGACGTCTATGCGCAGAAACAGTTCCTCATGGCCTGCCCGCAATAAAACGCCCGGCCCCTCACCCTTTACCGATTCTCAGCTCCTGCCCGAAACGCTTTCAGGTTGATTTCCAGCGTCTTGGCGGGCACACAGGCAGCGATGGCGGCTTCCCACTTTTCCCGGGGCCATTCCATGAACCGGGAAAGGACGCCCAGCAGCACGATGTTGACGGCCCGGGCGTTCCCGGCGTCTTCCGCCAGCTTCAGCGCGTCCAGCAGCACGGTTTTCTCCTGGGCAGGCGCGGCCTTGGGATATTGGGCATTGCCCATGATGACGGGCATGGGAAGGATTTCCTGGGTATTGGAAATCAGCACCCCGTCTTTCTTTAAGAAGTATTCCGCCCGCAGCGCTTCCAATTTTTCAAAGCTCAGCACGAAGTCCGCTTCCCCGGGATCGATCAGGGGGGAATGCACGTCGCTTCCGATGCGCACATAGGTGATCACGCTGCCGCCGCGCTGGCTCATGCCGTGCACTTCGCTGACCTTCACGTTCTCGCCCATGTCCAGCGCCAAATAGCCCAGGATTTTGCTTGTGAGCAGGATGCCCTGGCCGCCCACGCCCACGATGATGATATTGGTGTTCTTCATCATTCCTCGCCTCCTTGAATGGCGCCGAAGGGGCACACCTGCTTGCACAGGCCGCAGCCCACGCATAAAGTATGGTCGATGACCACGCCTTTGTCGGTCTTGATGAGCGCCGGGCAGCCGATCTTCATGCAGGCCCCGCAGTTGCGGCAATCCTTGATGACGGCAGGCTCCTTCTTCCGCTTGTCCAGCAGCGCGCAGGGCCGCCGCGCGATGACCACGGACACATGGTCGGCTTCGGTTTCTTCCTTTAGTATTTGCGTAAATTGCTTCAAATCATGCGGGTCGCACACGCGCACCGTGGCCCCGATGGCTTCGCAAAGCGCTTCCAGATTCAGCTGCGGCGCGGGATCGCCCAGGATGTTCTTGCCGGAAGCGGCGTTCTGCTGGTGGCCGGTCATGCCGGTGATGCGGTTATCCAGGATCACGGTGGTGGTGGAAGCGCCGCCGTACACCGCGTCGACCAGCGGCGTAATGCCGCTGTGGATGAAGGTGGAGTCGCCCAGCACCGCTACTGCTTTTTTGGAGAATTCCTTGCCGCGGGCTTTTTCCGCGCCGTGGGCCATGCCGACTGACGCGCCCATGCACAGGGTGGAATCCATCAGGCTGATAGGCGGCAGCGCGCAGAGGGTGTAGCAGCCGATATCGCCAAACACAGTCAGGCCCAGCTTCTTCATGGCAAAGAAGGTCGCCCGATGGGGGCAGCCGGGGCACAGCACCGGAGGCCGTCCCGGCAGGGTGGGTTCAACAGGCGCCGCCGCCCCGCCGCCAAAGAGCTGGCGGATCTTCGCGGCGGAAAGCTCGCCTTGCAGGCCGGTCTTATCTTTCCCGGAAACCTCAATGCCCATGTTGCGGATATCCCGCTCAAACACAGGTTCCAGTTCCTCAATAACCACCAGTTTTTCCACTTTTCCGGCAAAGTCCCGAATCATCTGTTCGGGCAGGGGATAGGTCAAGCCCAGCTTCAGCACGCTGGCTTCCGGCAGCGCTTCCCGCACATACTGGTACACCACGCCGCCGCAGACGACGCCCAGCTTTGTATCCCGCATTTCGATACGGTTCACGGGCAGGCTGCCGGCATCCTTCGCCAGCTTCTTTTCCCGTTCTTCCACCGCGAGATGGCGCTTCCGGGCCATGCCGGGCATCATCACATATTTCATAGGATTCTTTTCGTAATCCTTCAGGGGCAGCTCCGCGCGTTCGCCCACTTCCACCGGGGAGCGTGAATGGGCCAGGCGGGTGGTAAGCCGCAGGAACACGGGGGTGTCGTACTGCTCTGAAATTTCATAAGCCAGCTTGGTGTATTCCAGGCATTCCTGGCTGTCCGCAGGCTCCAGGACAGGAATGTGGCTGGCCCGGGCGATCATGCGGGTGTCCTGCTCGTTCTGGCTGGAATGCATGAAGGGATCGTCCGCCGCCGCGATGACAAGGCCGGCATTCACCCCGGTATAGGCCGCGGTGTACAGCGGATCCGCCGCCACATTCACGCCAACGTGTTTCATGCAGGACAGCGCCCGCGCGCCGACCATGCACGCGCCGAAGCTGGTTTCCACAGCCACTTTTTCGTTGGGAGCCCATTGGCAGTCCATTTCGGGATATTTGGCGCAGAACTCGGTGATTTCCGTACTGGGCGTGCCGGGATAGCTGGAAACGACCCGCACCCCGGCCTCATACGCGCCGCGGGCTACGGCTTCATTGCCGATCATCAGTTTTTTCATAAACGTTCCCTCGCTTATTGTGTTCGTATGTCCGGGAATGCGCTCCCTCTGAGCGCTGCTGCCGGAACCGTTCATACGCCGGTATATGCTTTTATGGATCACCGGAAAAAAAGCATTTCCTGGTCTCAGCCCGGATGGGCCGCCTTTTTCTCCTCTCCGGTTTTCTTTGAGATTCCCGCGCCATACCGGATCATTGTACCATAGGAAGCGGGAAAAGTAAAGAAAAACAAGATAGCAAGAATAAATGGCGCGTCAGCCGCTTTTTTTGTTGACCCCTGCCGATGTTTGTGCTATAATGTATATGGGAGAAGTTGGGGTTCCGGCTTTCCCGACCAATCATTTCATCTTCAAACTTTATAGAAAAGAGGTTTTCACATGGGCAACATCGATCTGACCAGGTATGGCATTACCGGCACCAAGGAAATCGTCTACAATCCTTCCTATGAGTCTCTGTACAGGGACGAAATGGATCCTTCCCTGACCGGTTACGATGTGGGCAAAGAAAGCGAGCTGGGCGCCGTCAACGTGATGACCGGCATCTACACCGGCCGTTCCCCCAAGGATAAGTACATCGTCATGGACGAAAACTCCAAAGACACCGTATGGTGGACGACCGATGCTTATAAGAACGACAACCATCCGATGTCCAAGGAAACCTGGGAAACCGTCAAGAAGCTGGCCCAGAAACAGCTGAGCAACAAGAAGCTGTACGTGGTGGACGCTTTCTGCGGCGCCAACAAGGACACCCGCATGGCTGTGCGCTTCATGATGGAAGTGGCCTGGCAGGCGCATTTCGTGCGCAACATGTTCATCCAGCCCACCAAGGAAGAAGAAGCCGCTTTCGAGCCGGACTTCATCGTGTATACCGCTTCCAAGGCCAAGTGCGAACAGTATAAGGAACTGGGCCTGAACAGCGAAACCGTGGTGGCCTTCAACGTGTCCAGCCGCGAGCAGGTGATCCTGAACACCTGGTACGGCGGCGAAATGAAAAAGGGCATGTTCTCCATGATGAACTACTACCTGCCGCTCAAGGGCATCGCCTCCATGCACTGCTCCGCCAACACCGACATGCAGGGCGAAAACACCGCCATCTTCTTCGGCCTCTCCGGCACCGGCAAGACCACCCTGTCCACCGACCCCAAGCGCCTGCTGATCGGCGACGACGAGCACGGCTGGGACGACAACGGCGTATTCAATTTTGAGGGCGGCTGCTATGCCAAGGTCATCAACCTGGATAAGGAATCCGAGCCCGACATCTATAACGCCATCCGCAGGAACGCGCTGCTGGAAAACGTGACGCTGGACGAAAACGGCAAGATCGATTTCGCCGACAAGTCCGTCACCGAAAACACCCGCGTGTCCTATCCCATCGAGCACATTGAAAAGATCGTGAAGAAGGTGCGGCCCATTTCCGCCGGCCCCGACGCCAAGAACGTGATCTTCCTGTCCGCTGACGCCTTCGGCGTGCTGCCCCCCGTTTCCGTGCTGACGCCCGAACAGACCAAGTATTACTTCCTGTCCGGCTTCACCGCCAAGCTGGCGGGCACCGAGCGCGGCATTACCGAGCCCACCCCCACCTTCTCCGCTTGCTTCGGCCAGGCGTTCCTGGAGCTGCATCCCACCAAGTACGCCGAGGAGCTGGTCAAGAAAATGGAAAAGTGCGGCGCGAAGGCTTATCTGGTCAACACCGGCTGGAACGGCACCGGCAAGCGCATCTCCATCAAGGATACCCGCGGCATCATCGACGCCATCCTCAACGGCGATATCCTGAACGCTCCCACCAAGAAGATTCCGTACTTCAACTTTGAAGTGCCCACCGCTCTGCCCGGCGTTGATCCCGCCATCCTGGATCCCCGCGACACCTACGCCGATCCCAAAGTGTGGGAAGAAAAAGCCAAGGATCTGTCCGGCCGCTTCATCAAGAACTTTGTCAAGTACGAAGGCAATGAAGCGGGCAAAGCCCTGGTATCCGCAGGCCCCCAGCTGTAATTGCATAACCGTAAAGCCGGCGCAAGGAACTTTTCCTTGCGCCGGAAATTTTTAAGCAGCTTACAGAACGCCGCATCTTTCTTTCATCCAAGCAGCGCCATGCCTGCTTTTCTCACCTTGCCGTACAACAGCTTCCTGTATTTCCAATAGAAGGAAAACCCGCTTCTCTTTTTCCCGAAGCCTGCCAGGAATGCCGCGTCATCCGGGGTCAAATCTGCCTGATATGTTTTTTGAAAAACCGCGGCCTGCCTTTTTTTATTTCGAATGGCGTCCCGCACGCCCTGCAGCTTTCTTATGCGGCCATACGCATAAGACAAGCTCCCCACATGCTTTGCGCCTTCCGCGTTGTTTCCATGCTGCCGATACGTTCCCAGCGGTTCGTCTATATAGATGATTTTGCCGAACCTCGCGGCGACTGCGGCCATCCACCAATCGTGCATGATGATTTGGGATACATCCGCGCATTGACCGGCCAGTTCCACCAGGGCCCGATTGATGCCCATTGCCCCGCCGGTCACTACGTTCTGCATCAGGATGCTCCGAAAATCAAAGCTTTTGAAGTACTGCTTCTGATACCGCATCAGGGAGGGCGCCAGGGGACACAGCTGCGCGTCCGTCGGCACCTGATCGCTGAAAACCAGGAGCGGTTGACCGCTTCCGTATTGACGCTCCGCCGTCCGGATCGCATCCCGCGTTTTTTCCACTTTATTGGGATACCAGGTGTCGTCCTGATCGCAGCACAGCATCCAGGCCGCGCTGCATTGCTTCATCAAATGAAAAAAGTGATCCCTGGCGTTTCCGAAGCGCTTTCCTGCTTGATGCCAGGTTATCTTTTCGGGAAACCGCCTGGCGTAATCAGCGATGATGTCCTGCGTCCCGTCGTCTGACCCGTCATCAGAAACAGTCAGATGCCAGTTGCCATCGGTCTGGTTCAAGATAGAATCCATCTGCTCCCTGAGAAACAGCGAGCCATTGTACGTCGCCATCAGGATCTCAACCGGTTCCGTCTTGATCACTTCCCTCCTGCGCTCTTCCTTTTTCCTGCCCGGTTGCCCAAAATCTTTGCCGCGCACCCCAGCCAGAAAGGAATGATCTCTCCCGGTTTTCCTTCCGCCAGCAGCTTTTTGGTCACAAACCCGGCCATCCGTATGCCCTCTCCCATTTCCCCCGCATCGCCGAACCGATGTCCGTAACGGGACAGGAACTGCCCGATGCGGCAATTCCTTTGGTATTCCTGCCGAAGCGTATAGCGGTGGGAATGCCACACGCAGGCATTCGCCTGATACGCCAAGCGATACCCCGCGTCCAGAAAATCCGCCGCAATGAGCATATCTTCATTGGTAACGATGGGCCGCTCAAATCCTCCTACCGCATCGTAAGCCGTCCGGCGATAAACACAGCAGGAATCCGACAGCAGGAAGGACCGTATACCCAGCCTCGGCACATCTTCCTTGCCCCATACCTCGCTTGTATCCGGATAGCGGAATTCCCGGAACGCCTTTTCCGCCGCCCGCGCCTCCGGCCTGGCAATCTGCCGCGCGCATACCGCGGCTACCCGATCATCCGCCAGCGGAGAAAGCAGGTTTTCCATGCAGCGGCTGTCCGTCGGCAAGGCGTCCTGGGTCATAAAGACGGCAAAGGGTGACCGGCAAGCGCGAAAAGCCATGTCCCGTGTGCCGCCATGGTCAAATTCCTGCCGGCTGATCTGAATCATCCGCACGCCCGCGCGTTCCATGGCCAGCCCCGGCGTTCCGTCATCGGATGCCGAATCCACGATCAGGATCTCATCCGGGGGCGCTGTCTGGTTTGAAAGGGAATCCAGCAGCTCCGCCAATTGAGGCCCTGGGTTCAGCGTTGGAATAATCACTGTGTAATGGATTGCTTCATCCCTCCAAAATGCATAAGCCTCACGATAAGTACATTATAACACACAAACAACTTTTGTGTCTATTCCAAAAATGATGCATCCAGCGCATGCGCTTCGATAGCGTTGGAATCATCCATGCGATTTATTATAGCAGCTGTTCTCTCCTCAAAAGATGCTCTTGCAGAATCAGGCGGCTTATTTTATAATATATACTGTATATTGCAAGTGATCCTGCCGGTCCGGATCCGTTTTCATACATGCCAAACGAACCTTTTGGGAAAGAGATGCGCGAATGAAGATGGCTTTGCTGCAGGATACCGATCATGGAGGGAAAACAGCATGCTTCAAACGGAAAGACTGATCCTGCGCCGCTGGGAGGAAAGCGATGCCGAGGAATTATTCAAATATGCCAGCGACCCCGACGTGGGCCCGATTGCGGGCTGGCCCCCGCACCAATGCGCGGATGAAAGCCTGCATGTGATCAGGACTGTTTTGAACCGGAAAGAGGCTTATGCCGTCTGCCTGAAAACAGACGGAAAGGCGATTGGCGCGATTGAACTGAAGCTGAACGGACATACCGATATGACCGAGCGGGAGGACGAGTGCGAGCTGGGTTACTGGCTGGGAAAGCCCTTCTGGGGGCAGGGCATCATGCCGGAGGCAGCCGGGGAAATGCTTCGCCATGCTTTCGAGGATGTCGGCATGAAGAAGGTCTGGGCCGGCTACTATGAGGGAAACAGCAAATCAAAGCGTGTACAGGAAAAGGTCGGTTTCCGGCCCCAGTGGAAATCGGAAGATGTCGATGTTCCGCTGATGCATGAAAAACGGACCGGGTATGTCCGTGCCGTCACCAAAGACCAATGGCAGTGGGACAGGATGTACGAAGCGGCAAAGGCGGTATGGAAGGAGCGGCGGATCTCCGATTACGTCACCTGCGGCGAGGTTTCCGCGGCCATTCTTTCAGGCTCCGGCAGGATCTATACCGGCGTCTGCATCGACACCTCCTCCACGCTGGGGATATGCGCGGAGCGGAATGCCATCTTCAATATGATCACCAACGGGGAGCAGGAAATCAAAAAAGTGATCGCCATCCTGCCTGACGGTTCCAGCGGCGCGCCTTGCGGCGCCTGCCGGGAGCTGATGGTGCAGCTGATGCCCAAACAGTATAAAAGCATTGAGATCATGATGGATTACCAGCAGGAGAGGATCATGACCCTGGGCGAATTAACACCGGAATGGTGGATTTCCTGATCATGAAACGCGCAGCGGAGGGAGACAAAGGAGCAGTCCATGCTTTATAACAATCACGAATATCCCCCGCGGGTCACCCTGGACAGCGATGGGTTTTACCGCTGGTCGGTGGAATTAGATAAAAAGCAGCGCAACGAGCAGTTTGCCATGATGGTGACCGTGTGCTGCATCATCGCGTCCGTCATCCTGGGCGCGATGGCGTTCGTGAGCATAAACACCCGGTTTTTTAAGGATATCATGCTGAGCGGGCTTGGCCTCATCGGGGGCATGGTGCTGCTTCCCATCGTGATTTGGAAGCTGATGGACCGCCTTCCGCCCAATACCGTGATGCGCTTTGAAATGAACGATGAATACGTGAAGCACGTGGGCAATTCCGGCAAGGACAGCGGCTGGGCCGCCTTTCAATCCATCCGGAAAATCGTTGTAAAGAGAAGCATCCACATGATCTGGGTCAAAAGCGCGTTTACCGGCGTGCAGGTGTTTGTGCCGAATGAGGATTATCGCTTCGTGCTCCAATATATTCAGGATAAAACCAACGGAAAAGCCGAAACGCTGTATCCGTAAGGCAGAAAAGCCATGGAACATTTTCTTTTTCCCCGGAAAGGATAATGCGATTCCCCGGCGAATAACTTTTTTACACCGACGCTACACGAAGGAGGAATACCCCATGCAATACGGTTTTTTTGACAACGCGAAGCGTGAATATGTGATTACCGACCCCCGCACGCCCATGCCCTGGGCCAACTATCTGGGCAGCCCGGAATACGGCGCCATCGTGACCCAGAACGCCGGCGGCTACAGCTTCGTCAAATCCGGCGCGGCGGGACGCATCCTGCGCTATATGTTCAACCAGTTCGACGAGCCGGGAAGATATATCTACCTGCGGGACGAAGACAGCGGCGATTTCTGGTCAGCATCCTGGCGGCCCGTGGAAAAAGACCTGAAAGAATATGACACCGTTACCCGCCATGGCACCAGCTACACCGAAATCGAAAGCGAATACGGCGGCATCGCGTCCAAAGCGCTGTACTATGTGCCGATGGACGCCACCCATGAGGTCTGGCGGCTGACCGTTACGAATACCGGCGATGCGGCGCGGAAGCTGGGCGTGTTCGGCTACTGCGAATTCACCACCGAGAGCTTCTATACCCAGGATCTGGTGAACATGCAGTATACCCAGTTCATCACCGTTACCGAATTCCACAAGGACCACATTTTGGAGCGCATCAACCAGTTCTGCCATGTGAACCCGGACGGCAGCAACGGCAGCGAGCGTTTCTTCGGCCTGGCCGGCGCGCCGGTGGAAAGCTATACCGGAAGGCGCGACAGGTTCCTGGGAGTGAGCCGGTTCAATGCCCCCAAGGGCGTAGTGGACGGCCGCCTGGATAACAGCCTGAACTTCAACGGCAATCCCTGCGGCGCGCTGCACACGGTCATCGAGCTGCAGCCCGGCGAGAGCCGCACCGTGGCCTTTATCCTGGGCCAGAAAACCGAAGCGGAAGCCGAACAGCTGATGAAGCGGTATCAGGACACCGCCTATACGGTGGATGCGGAAGTGCGCACCCTGATCGACTATTGGCACAGCAAGCTGCGCAACCTCACCATCCACACCCCGGACGATAACCTGAACACCATGGTGAACACCTGGAACGCTTTCCAGTGCTTCACCACCTTCGTATGGAGCCGCGCCGCCAGCCTGATCTACTGCGGCGAGCGCAACGGCTACGGCTACCGGGACACCGTGCAGGACATCCAGGGCATCATCCATCTGGATCCCGAGATGGCCAAGGACCGCATCCGCTTCATGCTCTCCGCCCAGGTGCATCACGGCGCGGGCCTGCCCCTGGTGAAATATACCCACAACCCGGGCCACGAGGATACCCCCGAGCAGGACAGCTACGTGAAATCCACCGGCCACCCCGCCTACCGCGCCGACGACGCCATGTGGCTGTTCCCCACAGTGTACAAGTACATTGCCGAGACAGGGGACAAAGACTTCCTGAACGAAGTGATCCCCTTCGCGGATTACGATGAAGGCACGGTCATCGAGCATTTGAAGCGCGCCATTGACTTTACCATGCACCATCTGGGGGCCCACGGCATGCCCGCCGGCCTGCACGCGGACTGGAACGACTGCCTGAAGCTGGGGGCCCAGGGCGAAAGCAGCTTCGTAGCCTTCCAATTCTACTTGGCGCTCCGCCAGCTGGACGAACTGCTGCCGGATACCGCGGAGCACAAGGAATACAAGGCCTGGCTGAAAGAAACCCGCGAAAAGCAGCTGGCCCTCATCAATGAGCTCTTCTGGGAGGACGACCGGTTCCGCCGGGGCTACACCCAGGACGGCGCGGTGATCGGCTCCAAGCATGATCCGGAAGCGTCCATGTGGCTGAATCCGCAGGCGTGGTGCGTCATCTCCGAAGCCGCCACGCAGGAGCAGGCGGAAAAGAGCCTGGAAACCGTGCATCAGCTTTTGAATACGCCCAACGGGGTGGAGCTGATGACGCCCTGCTACCGGCGCCATGCCTTCGACGGCGCGGCCATGCTGCTGTTCAATCCCACCACCAAGGAAAACGGCGGCATCTTCTGCCAGGCCCAGGGCTGGATCATTCTGGCCGAGGCCCTCATGGGCCATGGCGACCGGGCGTTTGAGTATTTCAAGGAGTCCTGCCCTGCCGCGTACAACGACCGGGCGGAGATTCGCGAAGTAGAGCCCTATGTCCACTCCCAGTTCATCGAGGGCCATGAAACGCCCCAGCCGGGCCGCGCCCACGTGCATTGGCTCACCGGCACCGCGTCCACCGTCATGGTCGGCATGGTGGAAGGCATCCTGGGCCTGCGCCCAACGCCGGACGGCCTGCGCATCAAGCCCGCCATTCCCGCTTCCTGGAATGGCTTCACCATGGAAAAAACCTTCCGGGGCAAGCGCCTCCACATCAGCGTGGACAACGCGGCGCATCGCCAGAGCAGCGAAAGCAAGACCCTGCTGAACGGGAAGGAAATCCCCGGCGGCCTGCTCACCGGTGATATGCTCAAGGACGGCGACCAGATCACCGTGGTGCTGTAACTTAAGAACAGCCGCAAATCATATATGCTCCCTTCCGGGCAGGCAAGCACAAGATCGAAACGCTTGCCGCCGGGAAGGGAGCATATCATTTTGCAACAGTCAATTATAGGGTACTTTCCTGAACTGTATTATCCAAGGATCAATCAAAGCATGATGCAGGCACATACCCTGAAAGCCCGTTGTACATCACCCGCAGCCAATCGCCGCTTTTAGCAAATACATACACGGATCCGCCTGTCGGTATAGTGGCAAGGATATTGGAAGAATCCTGCAAATCCTTACTTGAACGCAGGTACACGGTGGTGTTTGACCTTGCGGTATACAAGGGCTCTCCCGCGGTGGATTCAGCCGGGTATGAACCGGATGAGCCGGACGGCGAGACGCTGCCGTAATACAGATAATTGCTCACAATGTAGCCCACGGTGCCATTATATGAAATCAGGCTGTACCACTCATCCTTCTGGTACACCGTTACAGACGCGCCGTTTGGAATCTTGGCCAGCACGTTGCTCAGGTCCGCCGTACTGCGGCTGGAGCGCAGGTAAACGAAGGAGCTGCTGGGATTCTTCACAACGGCGTTGCCGATCGCCTGGGTGGTAGGAACGGCAGGCATCAGCGGGACGGAAGGAACGGACGAGGATGTATCCGGGACGACGGGAGCCGGGTCCACGGAGGCGCTGCCGGCGGCGGGGTACAGATAACTGCTCACCATGTAGCCGATGATGCCGTTATATGAAATCAGGCTGTACCATTCGTCCTGCTGGTACAGGGTCACCACCGCGCCGCTGGGCACCTTGGCCAGCACGTTGCTCTGATCCGCGGTGCTGCGGCTGGAGCGCAGGTACACAAAGGAGCCGTTGGGATGCTGCACCCTGGCTGAGCCGATGGGCGTACCGGGCGAAGGAGTATAGGGAGAATCCCCCAGCCAGGCATCCTTCATGTAGCCATACTGCCCGTTCACAAAGACAAACGACCAGGTGCCGTAATCATTAATCACATACACCGCGGTGCCGTTGCCATAGTTGCCAATCGCGCTGCTGGAATCGTTCATTTCAGAGCGGAGCGATACATGGCCGTTGGCGATGCAGACATACCTTACCTTGCAATGGGTCGGATCGTAAGGCGACGGCTGAATCGGATCCGTGGGGGACAGGTATCTTGACATCATATAACCGGTGTACCCGCCAAACATGACAAAGCTCCAGCCGTTGCCAACATCCGTCGCGGTCACCTTGGTGCCGTTGGGGAACAGGCCCAGGGAGCGGGCGCTCTGGCTGGGATATTCGCGCAGGTGCAGCCTGCCGGAATTTCCGGTGGAGATGTATTTCGTTACTCCGACATAGATGGGCTGCGGGTCATGATGCTGGGTGGCGCTCAGGTAATTCAGCATCATAAAGCCGCGCACGCCGTTCACTTCCACATACGCCCAGCCGCTGCTGCGGTTCAGCACGGTCACCTTCGTGCCGTTGGCGTACAGGCCCAGGGAACGGGCGTTCTGGCTGGCGCCTTCACGCAGGTGCAGCCTGCCGGTGTTGCCTGTATACACGTACATGGTCGTGTATTCCGAGATCACCCTGCTGCCGTAATTGTTGTAGATATTATAGGCGCCGTAATCCGAAACGACCTCGCTGGATGGAGGAATGTATTGCGTGGAGGAATCATAATATGCTATATAATCGACATACATATATCCTTCCAGTTTGCCGTAGCTGTTGGGATCGGTGACATAAACATGGGCCCATTTCCCAATTACGTCCAGCACTTCAAGCGGCGTCCCCGGGTTGATCGACGCCAGCACGCGGTACTGCGTGGCCGGGCCGGACCGCAGATTGATCTTGCCCGCGCCGGTATCCTTCACATAGGCATTGTTCTCCGCATACGCAGGAAGGGCGGTAAACGCCAGCGCCAATGCGAGCAGAAAAGCGCACATGGAAAGCATTTTCTTTCTGTTCATAATTTATCTTCCTTTCATAAAAGATACAACATCAGGTATGAGAGACACCTCTCATATACTATAACTATACCATATTCGAATGGAAAAATCCATCCCTTTCCATGGAATTTTAGCCAATTTTTCATTCTTTTGCTTCCGCCTCTGACAACGCGGACACTTAGCATGAAAAACCGGGCTTCTTCCCGCCAGGCGTCCCCCTTTCCGCCTCTCTATCCATAAGACGGAACAATTGCCAATTCTGTTCCATTTATTTTTCTCTTTTTTTGACCCCGTACGGAGTTTTTTTCTTTTTGGAGCGTTCGGGGCTTAACGACAAAAATTTTAATAAACGTATTGACAATCCACATGCGCTGTGGTTTAATGTTTCCTGCCTAAAAGTTTAGTGATCCTAAACTTCCGGCGCGGGGTCCATCCAGTTAAACTCTCCATGGGAAAGGGGGCCGGCGGTATGAACATCGGCGAAAAGCTGCGAAAGCTGAGGCTGCAACGGGAACTGACGCAGGAGGAAATGGCGGACCGGTGCGAGCTGAGCAAGGGCTTTATTTCCCAGGTGGAGCGGGACCTGGCCTCTCCCTCCATCGCCACGCTGACGGACATGCTGGAATGCCTTGGAAGCAACCTGAAAGAGTTTTTTTCCGATCCGGATGACGAGAAAACGGTGTTTGCCCAAGCCGACATGTTTGTGAAGGAAGACCAGGAAAAACTGCATGGCAGCATCACATGGCTCGTGCCGAGCGCCCAGAAAAATGAAATGGAGCCCATTCTGGTGGATCTCGGCGAGGGCGGCGCGACAGAAGAAATCCTGCCCCACGAGGGAGAGGAGTTCGGCTATGTGCTCTCCGGCAGCATTGCCCTGCACATCGACGGCAAATCCCTTAAGCTGAAAACCGGAGAGAGCTTCTGCCTCCATCCCAGCGCCAGCCATTATATCGAAAACACCGGCAAACGGAAAGCCCAGTTCATCTGGGTGTCCACTCCGCCAAAGTTTTAATATACGGTTTTGACGGCAAAGCTTTGAGCCCAGCGGTGATTGGCCGGAACACGCGTCCCGCAAGCTTTGAACAAAGAACCAGGAGCTTTGAATCTGGATAGAACAAAATGGGGGGTTCGCACATGGAAGAACAGCGTCTGATTTCCCTGGAGGACATTTTCAAGCAGTACGACGGCACCACGGTGCTGGATCATATCGACCTCTATATCCGCAAAAAAGAGTTCGTCACGCTGCTGGGGCCTTCCGGCTGCGGAAAAACTACCACCCTGCGCATCATCGGCGGCTTTGAAAGCGCGGATTCCGGACGCGTGATCTTTGACGGGCAGGATATTTCCGGCATCCCGCCCTATAAGCGCCGGGTGAATACGGTTTTCCAGAAATACGCGCTGTTCCCCCACCTGAACGTGCGGGACAACATTGCTTTCGGCCTGAAGCTCAAGAAAATGCCCAAGGACGAAATCAACCGCAAAGTGGATTATATGCTGGATCTGGTGAACCTGAAGGGGTACGGCAAACGCGGCGTGGATTCCCTCTCCGGCGGGCAGCAGCAGCGCATCGCCATCGCCCGGGCCCTGGTGAACGAGCCGGAGGTGCTGCTCCTGGACGAGCCTTTGGGCGCGCTGGATTTAAAGCTGCGCAAGGAAATGCAGCTGGAGCTCAAAGCCATGCAGCAGCGCCTGGGCATTACCTTCCTGTACGTGACCCACGATCAGGAAGAAGCCCTCACCATGAGCGACACCATCGTGGTCATGCACGGCGGCAGGATCCTGCAGATCGGCACGCCCAAATCCATCTACGACGAGCCAAAGAACGCTTTCGTGGCAAACTTCATCGGAGAGAGCAACATTTTCCCCGGCACCATGATTCACGACGAGCTGGTGCACTTCTGCGGGGCGGACTTCCCCTGCGTGGACTCGGGCTTTGGCGAAGACAAGCCCGTGGACGTGGTCGTGCGGCCCGAGGATGTGCTGCTGGTGGGCGAGGACGTGGGCCAGGTGACGGGTGTGATCCGGAGCGTGCTGTTCAAGGGCGTGCACTATGAAATGATCATCGACGCGGGCCATTCCGTCTGGAAGGTGCATTCCACCACCATGCAGCCGGAAGGCAGCCGCGTAGGCCTGGCCGTGGTGCCGTTCAATATCCACATCATGCACCGTATGGAGGAAGAAGCGCCGCAGGAGGAAAAGCAGCAATGACCAATTTCAAAGTGCCCGTATGGGGTTACTGGATGATGGGCATCGGCTTTGCGGCCTTCGTGGCGCTGCTGATCGCCTATATCCGTAAAAACCGGGGCTTCCGGCGGCCTGTGTTCGCTTCGCCCTATATGCTGTGGCTGATCGTGTTCACCGTGATCCCCTGCTTTCTGGTGGCATATTTTTCCTTTACCGATCCCCAAGGGAATTTTACGCTGGACAACTTCAAAAACTTCTGGGACAGCAACTACAACGCCCGCAAGGCCATCGCGCCTGAAGACCTTGAAATGTACCGGAGCATGGGCCTTACGCTGGAAGATCTGGGCCTGGCCCGGGACTCCATCAACATTGACACCCTGGTATTTTCCCTCTGGATGGCGTTCCTTTGCACAGCCATCTGCCTGCTGCTGGGCTATCCCGCCGCGCATATCATGGCGGACAGGGAATTTAAATTGGGCCCCACCCTGGTCATCCTGTTCGTGGTGCCCATGTGGATGAATTTCCTGCTGCGCACCATCGCCCTGATGAGCCTGCTGGAGGATGGCGGCCTGCTGAACACCCTCTTTGAATGGATCGGCCTGGGAAAACAGAAGCTGTTAAACAACATCCCCGCCGTGCAGGTGGGCATGATCTACAACTTCCTGCCCTTTATGGTGTTTCCCATCTACAATGTGCTGAACAAAATGGACTACAAGCTGTCGGAAGCCGCCATGGACCTTGGATGCGACAAATGGCATGTGTTCTACAAGGTCACGCTGCCCCTGTCCGTGCCCGGCGTGGTGAGCGGCATCACCATGGTCTTCATGCCCGCCGTGACCACCTTCTACATTTCACGCCTGCTGGGCGGCGGCAAGGTGCAGCTCTTTGGCGACCTGATCGAGGCCAAGTTCCTCTCCACAAGCCTGAACGAGTGGAACGTCGGTTCCGCCCTGTCCCTGGTCATGATGATCCTGATCCTGCTGTCCCTGGGGCTGCTCAATAAAGTAGACCCCGATAACGAGGGAGGCGGTATGGTATGAAATTCGTCAAGCGCTTTTACCTCGGCCTGGTGCTGGCTTTCCTGTACACCCCCATCGTGGTGCTGATCGTGCAGAGCTTTAACGCGGGCAAGAGCCGCGCCAAGTGGGAAGGCTTTTCCTTCCGCTGGTACGAGGAGCTGTTTCACGATCCCAACATCATGAACTCCCTGGTCATCACCCTGGCCATCGCCGTGCTGGCGGCGCTCTTCGCCACCATCATCGGCACCCTGGCCGCCATCGGCATCCACGCCATGAAGCGCCGTCCCCAGCAGCTGATGCTGACCCTGAACAATATCCCCATGACCATGCCGGACATCGTGACCGGTATCTCCCTGATGCTTTTGTTCATCTTCACCCAGGTGGAGCGGGGCTTTGTGACCATGCTGCTGGCCCACATCACGTTCGACGTGCCGTATGTGATCCTGTCCGTTATGCCAAAATTGAAGCAAATGAACAAGAACACCTACGAAGCGGCGCTGGACCTTGGGGCGACGCCCATGTACGCGCTTTTCCACGTGATCCTGCCCCAGATCATGCCCGGCGTCATCACCGGCGCCATGCTGGCCTTCACCCTGTCCCTGGACGATTTCACCATCAGCTACTTTACCACCTCTCCCCTGGTTCAGAACCTGTCCACCCTCATTTACTCCCAGGCCCGCAAGGGCATCAAGCCCACCATGAACGCGCTTTCCGCCCTCATGTTTGTGGCCCTGCTGGTGCTGCTGCTGGTGGTCAATAAGCGCACGGCGGAGGAGGAGTAAGCATTTGATGATATACCGTTCCACGGTGGAATGTATATAAACAACGATCACGGAGGTAATGAAACCATGAAAAAGATGATTGCTTGGGCCGCCGCCCTGGTGCTGTGCCTGTCCATGCTGCCCATGAGCGGTTCTGCCGCTCAGGAAGTCGTGAATGTGTACAACTGGTATGACTACATGGACGAAAACGTTTTTGAAATCTTCGAGCAGGAAACCGGCATCCACGTGAACAAAATGTACTTCACAACCAACGAGGACATGATGGTGCAGGTGCGCGTCAGCCCCGGCGCTTATGACCTGGTGTTCCCCTCCGATTACTGCGTGGAGCGCATGATCGCCGAGGGCATGCTGGCGGAAATAAACCTGGACAATGTGCCCAACATTTCCAACATCGACCCCAACCAGCTGAACCCCGACTACGACCCGGAAAACAAGTATTCCGTTCCCTTCATGTGGGGCACGGTGGGCATCCTGTACAACAAAACCATGGTGGACGACCCGGTGGATTCCTGGGACATCCTGTGGAACGACAAGTACGCCGACAGCATCTTCATGCTGGACTCCATCCGCGATACCCTGGGCATCACCCTCAAATATCTGGGCTACTCCATGAACACCCGCGACATCACCGAGCTGAAAGCCGCCGCCGACAAGCTGATCGCGCAGAAGCCCATCGTAAAAGCCTATTATGTGGATGAAACCAAGGACAAGATGGTGGCGGGCGAAGCCGCCCTGGCCGTGGTGTATTCCGGTGACGCGCTTTACGCCATGGAACTGAACGAGGATTTGGACTATGCCGTGCCCATGGAGGGCAGCAACGTCTGGATCGACCCCATGGTCATCCCCGCCACCGCCAAGAACAAGGAAAACGCGGAAAAGCTGATCAACTTCCTCTGCCGCCCCGACATTGCGAAGATGAACTGTGAATATATCTGGTATTCTTCCCCCAACACCGCGGCCATTGAACTGATGGGCGAAGACTATACCGAGAACGCCACCATCAATCCTTCCCAGGAAGTGATCGACCGCTGCGAATTCTTCCACGACATTCCCGACAACTTCCTCACCATCTACAATTCTTTCTGGAGCCAGGTAAAGAATGCGCGGTAAAATGAAAAGAACCATGGCAGCAGGGCTTTGCGCCCTGCTGCTTTGCACCTTATGGATCCCCGCCGTTTCCGAGGAATACAGGGAATTAAGGCAGGGCATGAAGGGCGACGACGTGCAGCGCTTCAAGAAAGCCATGTACTGGCTGGGGTATTTCAACACGGAGGATCTGGACGGCACTTATACCGCCACCACGGCCGAGCGCGTGAAAAAGCTGCAAAAGAACAACGGCCTGAAGCAGACCGGCGTCGCGGACGCCGCCTTGCAGGAGCTGGTGTTTTCCGGCAATGCCGCCAAGACGGATACGGCGCCTTCCCCCTCCCCCGTGCCGCCTCCCACGCCCGTGCCCACCGCCACCCCGGCGCCTACGCCTTTCCCCTATGACACATCCGGTTATGAAACGCTCACAGAAGGCATGAGCGGCGAGGCCGTGCAAAAGCTGAAAAAGGCCATGTACTGGCTGGGCTATTTCAACACGGAAAACCTTTCCGACGAATACAACGAAGTGACCGTCAGCCGGGTGAAGCAGCTGCAAAAAAACAACGGCATGGAGGAAACCGGCGAGGCTGATCCAAAGCTGCAGGCGCTTGTGTATTCCGGCAATGCCGTGAAAACAGGCAACGCTCCCCGGCCCTCCTCCGTTCCCCCCACGCCGAAGCCGGAGCTGAATATCAACGCCCTCATGCCGAAGCTGAACGAAAGCGGCTTTCTGGCCGATGGCGCGGACACGGACGAATACGTGTATGTTGACGAGGAGGAGGGCGTGTGGATATATGTCACGTCCTCCCTCTCCATCGTGCTTCGGCGCTATGAGGATAAAAAGGCTGTGCTCACCTGGTATGAGGCCGATGTGCACGCCAGCCCGGAATCCCCGCTGCTGTCTTATACGAACGGCACGAAAACTCCCGGCACCATGATGATTCAGCCAGCCAAATTTGTGGAAAAGTACGGGCTGGTGCTGGCCTTTTCCGACGACCATTTCGGCTTTCGCATCAACGAAAAGGATAAGGGCATCCCGGCGGGCGTCATCATCCGCAACGGACAGGCCATCGCGGACAATACCTGGAGCCGGGAATCCTTCCCGAACCTGGACGTGCTGGCCGTGTTCCCGGACGGCAGCATGAAAACCTTCCCCAACTCCGCCCACACCGCCCAGGAATATCTGGACATGGGCGCGGTGAGCACCTACGCTTTCGGCCCCATTCTGCTGCAAAACGGGGAATTGAGCGAATACATGCTGCGGGATGAATATTACTCCTACCGTGAACCGCGCCTGGCCATGGGTATGATTGCGCCGTACCACTACTATGTCCTCTGCGTGGAAGGGCGTATGGGCGACAGCGGCCGCTCCAAGGGCGTGTTCCTGAACTGGCTTGCCGAAAACATGCAGGCCCATGGCGTGCAAGAGGCCATCAACCTGGATGGAGGCGGCACCGCCTGCCTGATGTTTATGGGAAAGAAAATCAATAAATCCGCCAACAGCACCAGAACCGTGGGCAGCATGACGGGGTTTGGCATATCGGAACAACTCCTGAATCCGTAAAGAAAGAGCCTTTGCAGGGAAGAATCGTTCCCCGTCAAAGGCTCTTTTTGCTGCGCTAAAAAACTTTACTTCACGCTGAAAGCGTACACGGTGACGGTCTGATACGTATCCCCGGCCTTCAGGGCAATGGTGGGGAAATTGGGATGGTTGGGGCTGTCGGGATAGTGCTGGGTTTCCAGGGCGACGCCCGCGTAAGCGCCGTAGGCTTTGCCGCCGTGGCCGGTGGTGTTCAGCCCCTGGCCGGAATACACCTGCATGCCGGGCTCCGTGGTCAGCACGCGCATTTCCCGCCCGCTTTCCGCATCGTAAAGAATACCGGCTTCCTTCATGCCTTCGCCGTTTAACACATAGTTCACGTCATAGCCGTCCACCGCGTCGACCAGAGGACATTCCTTGCGCTTTTTTATGCCGTCGCCGATCTTCCGCGGTTTGCGCAGGTCCAGCGGCGTGCCGTCCACAGGCAGGAAACCACCGGTGGGGATCAGGCCGCTGTCCACATCGGTGATTGTATCGGCGTTCACCTGCAAGGTATGGTCCAGCATGGTGTCCTTGCCGGAGAGGTTCCAGTAGGAATGGTTGGTCAGGTTGACCACGGTGTCCTTTTCACCCTGGGCCAGGTAACGGATGGACAGGCGGCAGGCGTCGTCCCAGGCGAAGGTGACCTGCACGTGCAGCTTGCCCGGAAAGCCTTCTTCCATATCATGCGCCACATAGGTAAAAATCACCGCGTCCTCGTTTTCGGCTTCCAGGGTCTGGCCCTTCCACCATTTCTTGTCAAACCCCTCGCGCCCGCCGTGGAGGGTGTTGGGCCCGTCGTTTTTAAACAGGGTGTATTCCGTTCCGTTCAGGGTAAACTTGGCCCCGCCGATGCGGTTGCCTACGCGGCCGATGGTCGCTCCCAGGAAGGAGGGTTTCCGGTCGTATTCCTCCAGGGTGTCATAGCCCAGGCACACTTCGCCCAGCGTTCCGTTCCTGTCCGGCACCTTCACGGATACGATATGCGCGCCAAAGTCCAGCACGGACACGGACGCGCCGATTTTATTGGTCATGGTATACAGGGTCATCTGGCGGCCGATCTGGTCGGTCCCGAAGGGTTTCTGGGTAATGCTCATCAGGCATCGTCTCCTTTTGCGTTGATCATGCTTCCATTATAAACCAATCTGATGCGCTTGAAAAGAAGGGCGGGAAAACTTTTTTACGGCGCGCCTGCCACGATTCCGTCCAGCCAGTCCTTGCGCACATAGAAGAGCGCTTCGCCGTCCACCGCAAGGGCGTCGTGGAGCGCGTCGAAGGGGTAAAAATCGATGGTTCGGGTCAAGTGGCTGTTGATCAGGGTGATCGTTCCCCGGCTCTCTCCGGAAAGCGTGAAATCCTCCGGAAGCTTCCCGTCGCCGGACAGGGCCGCCAGTTTGGTATACCAGCCGGCAAAGGCTTCGGCGTCCATGTCCTCGCTCTCCCCCGCACGGCAGACGGCAAGATCGTACAGCGTCTGCCCGTATTCGTCCGCTGCGATCTGATTGTTTTCCGTGATGCTTTCCACCATGCGGATTTCGTATGCCTTTGAAACATTGCCGGACATCAAACACACCTGGTCCAGGTTGTTCACCTGGAAATTGATCGGCGTTGTCAGCACCAGCTCTTTCGGATCCAAAGTTTTCCAGAAACCCAGCAGGAATTCGCTGGCTTTGTAAACCTTCCCTTCCCACATCAGGTACAGGCCGCTCTCGTCCGTATTCCTGCCCAATTGCAGCAGATATTCCCGTTCCGCCACAGGGAAGGACACCTGCTCCCCCTCCTCGGTTTCCCCGGAAATGACGGTGGCCGCCTGGGCCAGGCGGACAGTCACCTCCGGCTCGTCCAGGCCGTAGTCAGACAGGTTCACCGTTTCCCCCTCCCCCAGATACGCTTCAAAGCCCATATAATCGATCCGGGATAAAATCGCGTCCATCCGCTGGATGGAAAGCGGATAGGGAAACGGCGCGGTCATCTGCCAGCCGGAAGGGGTGTACGCCGCAGTCCATACCACAGCGCCCGATACTTCGATGCGGTCCAGCAGGGAGCTGTCCAGGCTGGGCTGGGAAAAATCCAGCAGGTATTCCATTTCATGAAAAAACACCTCGGCGTCCGATTCGATGATGGTATACAGCTTCGGGTCGCCTGCCAGCATGCAGTAGCGCTGCGGTGTTTCCTGGCCGGGCGCCGCGTCGCCCAGCACCAATTCTTTCTTTTCCCCGTCCAGATAGGTGATCTCCACCCGCGCCTTGGCGGGCTCCAGGCCGAATGCCGCCGGCGTCAGCCCCTGGCTTTGTTTCAATTCCTTCAGCACCACCGCCTCGGCGGGGACTTCTCCCAGGGACAAGGAGATTTCCCGGATCACGGAATCCCGAAGCTTTTCATTTTCACGGCCCTCCAGCGCAAAGCCGCCGTCTCCCTGAACGAGGGTATATGCGGCGCTGTCCTTGGGGGTGATCGTGACAGACCGTACATCCTCCAGCGGGCGGGCCAGCACCAGCGTTTCTTCGTTCGTTTGGGGCGTCAGCGTCCCATGGGAAATCGAGCGTTCAAGGAGCACCGCCCCGCCCGCCGCCAGGCAGGCGCAAAGCAAAAGGATAAACACCGTTTTTTTGCTCACCGGGCGGCGGGCTTTTTTTCTCGGCACTTTTTCCATCTTACAGATTCTTTCTTGGCAGCAATACCAGCAGCGCGCCCAGCAGCACAAGCAGCGGCAGCATCACGGTCACGATCACGGCGGGGGTGATGTTCCCCAGGTTCAGGCTTTCCCGCTGGGCGGGCTTGGGAATGATGTCCAGGCTGACGGCTTCCTTTTCCTGCAGGGAATGGATCACCTGCAAAAGGAAGGCTGTGGAGGAAGTGTTCAGCTGCATCCAATAATCCGTGAACACATTGCTGTCCCCCAGCACGAACATATGCGATACAGCGCCGTTTTCAAACATCTGGTCGGACCACATGGAAACCGCGAACCTGCCTTCCGGGTCGCCAGGCTGCTGCTCCACGGTATCGTCTCCGCTGACGCTTTGGCGCAGATAGGCTTCCCCGGTCATCAGCAGCGGATACGCCATCACGCCCTCCGGCTGGATGCCGGACACGCGGAACGCCCGGGCCTCTGTGACCAGCAGGATGTTTTCCCCGGCGGAAAGCAGCGGGCGCGTCACGTCCGTTTCCTGCATGGACGGCATCAGGATCACGGGATAATCGGCATAATAGCCGGCCCTGTCGCCTTCCTTGGCCACCACCAGGCCGGGATAGGCTTCTATGCCGTAAGCGCGCAGCAGGGCGTTATAGTTTTCCAGATCCAATGGGTCGTCATACTTCGCCGTGACGAAGAAGTCCCCGCCCGCCCGGGCAAAATCCATGAGCTGATTCAGCTCTCTTTCCGTCAGGTCATATTGCAAAGAGAGCAGCATCAGCGGGTCTTCGGGGTTCAGCTCGTCCCCTGCCGCCAGGTTCACCCGGACGACCCGGTAGTTGGCGTCCGCCAGGTTCTGTTCCAGGAAAGCCGTCTGATCCTGGGCCAGCTCCCTGTGGCCGGACAGGATCTGAATGGCGGGCACGCTGTCCAGGGCGACATAGAGGATCGCTTCCGTCACGGCCTTTTCGTAGGAAATGAGGGTCTGGTCGAAATACCCGGTTTCCATGTTGTACGAACGGTAGATGTAATCGTCCGGTGTCAGGATACGGGACAGCCCGGTTTCCGGGCAGTGGATGATCAGGCAGTCATCCGTTACATACCTTGTTCCCGCGGCGTCCGTAAACTGATTTTGCAGCACGGGGTTTTTCAGCAGGTTTTCTTCCGTTACCGTCACATGGCCGGAGGCTGCGGCATACCGGTTCAGCAGGGAAAGCAGGTCCTCATCCCCGCCGGTAGCGGGCACCACCGCGTAGATTTTTATATCCTTTTCCAATTGCCTGAGGGCGTTCCTGGTGATTTCCCCCTGGGTGGTGGCGCTGTTGAATGAAAAATCCATCTGCAGCGCGAATCGCTGCTCCAGCCCGTCAAACAGCGCGGCCAGCAGCATGACCAGCACCACCACAGTGATGGTCAGCGCAACGGAAAAACCGCCGCAGCGCAGCTTGCGGTTCTTGGACAGCTTGAGCCACAGAGATTTCAGTCGATTCATGCCGCTTATGCCTCACTCCAGCGCCGGGCGTCCAGCACCCGCACGCTCAAAAAGACCATGATGGCGATAAAGAACAGGTAATACACCACGTTGCTCAGGCTCAGCTGCCCGCGCACGAAGGGAGCGAAGCGCTGATACAGGCTGATGAAATCCAGCGCTTTGCTGATCAGCCCAATCGTAACGGCGGAGGCCAGCACATCCGCCATCCACACCAGGAGATTGACCCCGATGCCCATCATCACGGCGGTCATCTGGCTTTTGGCGAAGCAGGATACAAACAGGTCCAGGGCAAGGAAAGCGCAGCCGTGCAGCACCAGCCCCAGGTATCCAACCGCCGTTTCGGGAATGTACAGCGTGCCGTATACCGCCACGACGCAGCAGTACATCACGCTGAATACCACCGCCAGGAGCAGCACGCTGCAGGCTGCCAGATACTTGCCCAGCACCATCCCGCCCAGCGGACAGGGCGAGGCCAGCAGCATCCTGTCGGTGCCGCGCTGCCGCTCCCCGGCGATCTGGCGCATGGTGAGGATGGGCGACAGCAGCATCCACAGATAGCTGAGCTCCGCCAGCAGCGCCAGCAGATTGGATGAACGCCCGGCCAGATTTGTCAGGCCGAAAAAAACGCTGCCCAGCCCCAGGAACACCCCCAGGAACACATAGGCCGACGACGTATAAAAGTAATTCTGCATTTCCCGCCTGTAAATGGCGAACATAGGTTACCTCCCATCCCCCAGGAGAAAAAAATCAGATGTTTTCGTCCATCGTCACGCGGAGAAACACGTCCTCCAGGCTGTCTTCCACCGGGAAAATGCGCAGCAGCGGCGTCTGCATGGCGGAAAGAAGCGAAAACAGCTCGCGCTCCGTTTGTCCATTGCGGTCCACTGTCAGCACGGCCTGGGTAAGCCCCGGCTCCGGGGATTTTTCAGCCTCCGCCCGCAGCACGCTTTTCAGCTGCCGGAGGGCGGGCATCATCTTGTCCGCGCCGCAGGCGATCAGCACCCGCAGCCGGAGTTCTCCGTTCCGCAGCGCATGGAGCCCGCTGTCACAGATCATTTTTCCGTGGTGCAGGATCACGATCCTGCCGCAGACCGCCTGTACTTCGCTCAAAATATGCGATGAAAACAGGATGGTATGCTCTCCCGCCAGGGAAAGGATCAGCTGCCGGATCTCGCTGTTCTGCCGGGGATCGAGGCCCGCGGTAGGTTCGTCCAGCACGATCACCTCCGGCGTGCCGCACAGCGCCTGGGCGACGCCTGTGCGCTGGCGGTAGCCCTTGGACAGGTTGCCGATCTTTCTGTCCAGCACCTCCGTCAGGCCCGTTTTTTCAGCCACGTTTTCCACATGGGACGAGATGGCTTTCTTTTCCACTTCCTTCAGCTCGCATGCGAAGCGGAGATAGGCGCGCACCGTCATTTCCTCATAGACCGGCACAGCCTCCGGCAGATAGCCGATCATCCGCTTGGCCTGACGCGGCTGAAGAATCACATCGCAGCCGCCGATGGACACGCTGCCCGCCGAAGGCGCCAGGCACCCGGTGAGGATATTCATGGCCGTGGTCTTGCCGGCGCCGTTTTGCCCCAGCAGCCCCAGCACCTGCCCTTTGGGCACGGAAAAGCTCACATCCCGGAGCGCGTTCAGCGTTCCGTACCGCTTGGTTACGTGATCGAAAATAATCATGGGCCCGGCTCTACGCTCCTTCGTTCCGAAAATGCTGTTTCATGATAGCATATACATCCGAAAAAAACGTGAACAAACTGTTAAGCCCGCCCCGGATCCGCCGCGAATGAACGCCAGTTTTGCCGAATTGCTTTACGCGGGCAAAAAAATATGGTAAAATAGGAACAGAGCGCCACCTATCGCTAAAAACAAGCGCTCTGCAGGAACATATCCTCCACTTTTTAAGTGAAAGAAAGGTGTTATACCATGTACAGAAAGGTTACGCCCCGCTTCCAGATAACGAATGAAAGCCTGAAACTGCAGCGCCGCGTGCTGCTGGCCACGTGCGCGGTGCTGTTGATTGTCATCGCTGTATTGGCCTTTTTCACCATTCGGAATATGAATTACCAGGGGAAGGTGCAGAGCCAGATCAGCCAGCGCATGTACAGCGCTTCCGCTTCTGCCATCGAGGAAGTGAGCAAGCTGGGCAGCATCGTCACCTCCAACGCCTCCGCGCGGCTTGCCCGAGTGCGCCAGTATGTATATTATATGGACCAGCTGAACAGCATCAGCATTTCCCTGGCCGGCGGCGAGGGCGGCAGGCAGGTGGGCGCGGACTATTTCACCACCCTGTACGCCGATCTTGAAACGATGGAAAACCTGCTGCAGCTTTCCACCACCTCCACGCTGGACGCGCGGACGCTGCTGCAAAACCATCTGACCGAGCTGCAAAACGCGCTTCCGCGTTAATCCTCTCCGGGGATCAGCGCTTCAATCGCCGCGCAGAATGCCGGCATCTGCCGTTTCATCCGCACAAAATGGCCTTCCCGATTCAAAAACACATGCTCAGACCGGGCGGAGCACACCTGCTCCCCGGTCTTTTTGCTGCGCATATCGTAGCGGATCGCCAGCACGACCCCGTTAAAGGACACGGGCGTGACGGCGATCACCGCATCATCCCCAAATACGCAGGGCTTTAAGTATTCGCAGGAAACGGATTTAACCGGAGACACCACGCCGTTTTTCTCCATTTCCGCATATGGAAAGCCAAGCTTATCCATAAAGTCGATCCGTGCTTCTTCCATCCAGCGGATATAGTTGCTGTGATGCGCAACGCCCATCATATCCGTTTCATAGTACTGCACTTTATGGGTGTAAGGATTCAGCATTCTTCTCCTCCTTCCCTGTACAGCGATGTATGAAAGGGTTTCCCGGACGGCGGCCCTTCTTCCCCATCCTGCCTTCGGATGGATTGGAGGCCGGGGGCGGCCACCTGGCCGGAAGCGTCCTCCGCCGCGCAATTGCGCAGGAAAAAAACCTGTTCGCCCGGCGTTTCCCTCTTCAGGGCCAGAACAGCTTCCCGGCTCAGCGCCTGTCCGTCGCCCTGGCAGGCGTAGCAGCGGTATAAGCATTCCGGACATACGCAGCAATTGTCCCGTTCAGAATGCACCATATAGGAATCCGCAGCGCATTTGGGGCATCCGCAGCGCATGGGCATCACCTCCGCTTTGTCTTTGGGCTTATAGTGTATCCTATTTTCCACAGCCGCGCAAGCGGGAATTTCCATAAAACAGGCATGGTTACCATTCTGCTATTATTGCTCCCCCAATTTATTCTTGAATTTGATTTAATTTAACTAACTCACTCTGTCATGACTTCGCCGCGCCTATACGGATGGCGCGTGCGAAGAATCTCCTTCGTAAAACAACAACAGAGGACGAGGTATATCCTTCGCTACCGCTTCGCGGTGCTCAGGATGACAGGGTGGGTTGATTTCACGAAATAATTCAAGAATTAATTGGTACAGCAATAGCAACCAGGCAAGGGGAACGCTGGGGCTGTTCGTCCCGAACCAGGGGCCTTTGATCCGCAGCGCCCAGCGCAACCCCTTGCAGCTTTTCTCAATACCTGAATAGTTACCAGCCATGTCTAAATCGTTTCATTTTTTGCTGTTTTTTGTATTGACTTGCATATAGCGCCGTGCTATAATCTGCCAGGTTACAAAATGTAACAAAAACGCAAGAGGGAGTTTGGATACCATGAAAAAACTGATTGCTCTGTTTTCACTTCTGTGCGTCATCGCGATGCCCTTTGCCGTGACAGCGGAAACCACCGTTCCCGAAATCAACTGGGCAGACATGGAACCTATCGTCAAAGCTTCCGAAATTTCCGGCAGTTTCTATTCTCTGAGCGACATGGGCCTCATGTTCTGGGTGCCCGACGGACTGGAACCCGTTGAGGTTTCCGAAGAAGACGCCGCCGCCGGCCGTTACGCCCTGCTGATGGACGAGGAAAAGACCTGCGCGCTTTCTATCGACACATTGTATATGGAAGGCATGACCCTGGATCAGGCCTATGAAAACGCTGTTGCCAACGGCATGAAGGAGCCTGAAATCGTCACCGTGAACGGCATCGGCACCCTGTCCTACACCAACGAAGCGGACGATATCGGCAGCATCGTGCTGGTGGATACCAACTGCAACATGATCATCTTCTCCTTCGCTCCGTTCAGCGCGGATGGCGCGGAAATCGTTTTCAGCTTCATCGCCGCTTCCATCATGCCCCTGGAATAAGGAATTGCATGTTCGCTCCCCTTTCAGCGGGGAGCTTTTTTTGTGGGAAATCCCCCCATTGCCCCTTGCGAAAACCGGCGCAAATTGGTATGATGGACACGGAGGTGGAATGAATGGACATGTTCAAGGATGTATGCGTTCGCCCGGGCGTTTTTTATCTGCCCGGCAACCGTGAAGATATGCGGGCCTGGCCCGTAGTCGCCTGCGACCAATACACCGCGCAGAAGGACGTATGGCGGCAGGCCTATGATTTTGTGGGCGAAAAGCCTTCCGCCCTGCGGCTGATCATTCCGGAAGCGTATCTGGATGAAAGCGATAAACGAATCCCACAGGCGCAGGCCGCGATGGACGCGTATCTGCAAAGCGGCGTGTTGGAGGAAGCCTTGCGCGGCATGGTGCTGGTCGAGCGGGTGACCCAGTCCGGCGCGCGGCTTGGCCTGGTGCTGACGGTTGACCTGGAGGCATACGATTTTGCCCCGGACAGTACGTCTGAAATCCGTCCTACGGAAGGGACCATCGTTTCCCGCATTCCCCCCCGCCAGAAGGTGCGCCGGAACGCGAAGCTGGAATTATCCCATGTCCTGTTGTTATGCGACGACATCCGCCGCACGGTCATCGAGCCGGTGTATGCCCGGCGGGAAAGCCTGCGTTTACTGTATGATACGCCCCTCATGCTGAACGGCGGGCGCATCCGCGGCTGGGCAGTGGAGGAGGAAGCCGCTCTGGGGCAGGTCGCCTCCGCCATCCGGGGCTTGAAAGCCGCGCTGCCTGAAAACGGCATCCTGTTCGCCGTGGGCGACGGCAACCATTCCCTGGCCACCGCAAAAGCCCACTGGGAAGAAGTGAAAGCCGGCCTCACCGACGCGGAAAAGCAGGACCATCCCGCCCGCTTCGCCATGGCTGAGCTGAACAATATCTACGATGAAGCGCTGGTTTTCGAGCCCATCCACCGGGTGGTTTTTGATGCCACGGGGGACGCGGTCCTCTCCATGCTGAAGGCTGCCGGCCTCGTTGCCGATCAAGCGCACTCTGACCTGACGCTGGTCACGAAGCAAGGGGAGTTCCCCTTCCGGATCACAAACCCGCTTCATTCCCTGCCGGTGGGAACCGTTCAAACGCTCCTTGACCGCCAGAGCGGCCTGAACATCGACTATGTCCACGGAGACCAGGCGGTGCATGAGATCGTGGAAAAGGAAAACGCCGTCGGCATTTTGCTGCCGCCCATGGATAAAGCGCTGCTGTTCCCCGCCGTGGCGAAAGGAGGCCCTTTGCCCCGGAAAACCTTCTCCATGGGCGAAGCCAACGAAAAACGCTATTACATGGAAGCAAGGAAAATCACGCGGGAGTAAGGAAACATGCTGCGTAAAAACGATGAAATCACCGTGGAAATCGAGCGCTTCGGCGGTGAAATGGGCATTGCCCATGCGGACGGGATGACGCTGTTCGTCCAGGGCGCGCTGCCGGGAGAGACCGTCGTCGCCCGGGCGGAAAAGGTGAAAAGCACCCACGCTTTTCTGAAAACCCTGTCCGTCCTCTCCCCCGCCCCCGGACGCGCTGAACCGCCCTGCCCGTATTATGAAAAATGCGGCGGATGCGTCTGCCAGCACATGACCTATGAAACCTCCCTGCAAATGAAGCAGGCGGTGGTGCAGGACGCCCTGTGCCGCATCGGCGGCTTGAAGGCGGATGTAAAGCCCGTGCTCGGCATGGATCCGCCCTGGCATTACCGCAACAAAACCGCCCTGCCCGTCAGCGGTGAAAAGGGCCGCCCGGCAATCGGTTTTTATTCTCCCCGCAGCCACCGGATCATTGATATCCGATCGTGCATGATTTCCCGGGAGGAAAGCGACGCGGTGGTGTCCGTGCTCCGCATGTGGATGGAAAAGTTTCAGGTGGAGCCTTACAATGAAGCGTCCCGCCGCGGCCTGGTACGCCATATCATGAGCCGCGTTTCCCGCTCCGGCCAGGTGATGGCCGTGGTGATCGCCGCCAAAGCCATTCCCCACGAACGGGAATTGATCGCCATGCTCCGCGCCGGCGTGCCCGGGTTTTGTTCCCTTTTCCTGAACATCAACCGGCGGAATGACAACGTGATCATGGGCAATGAAAGCCGCCTGCTCTGGGGAGAACCCCGGCTGACGGACACCCTCTGCGGCCTGAAATATGCCCTGTCGCCCCAGTCCTTTTTCCAGGTGAATCCCGTCCAGACGGAAAAGCTGTACCAAATCGCCCTGGACTATGCAAAGCTTACCGGGAACGAACTGGCCGCCGACCTCTATTGCGGCGCCGGCACCATTTCCCTGCTGCTTGCCCGGCACGCCCGAAAGGCCGTCGGCGTCGAAATCGTGCCCCAGGCCATCCGGGACGCGGAGGAAAACGCCCGGGCCAACGGCGTTAGCAACGTGGAATTTTATGCCGCCGCGGCGGAGGACCTGCTGCCTCAGCTGGTGGCCAAAGGCCTGCGCCCTGACGTGATTGTTCTCGATCCGCCCCGCAAAGGCTGCGAGGAAGCCGTCCTCCGCGCCATCGCCGAAGCCGCCCCCCGGCGCGTCGTTTATATCTCCTGCAATCCGGCCACCCTCGCCCGCGATGCCAAGATCCTCTGCGCTTCCGGCTATGCGCTGGCTGCCTGCCAGCCTGTGGATATGTTCTGCCAGACCGGGCATGTGGAGACGGTCTGTTTACTGACGCATAACGAATAAAAAGGGCTGAAAAAGCCTGAAATACCGGGGGCCTGTGCCATCCCGGCCTTTTTCGCTCCGGGGGGACAGGGGTCCCCCGTTTATGTCCGTGGGAACATCAGCTTCCTGCCTCCTGTCTGAAAGCCTCCTATGTCGGGCTGAACCGCCGATTGTGAAGCATTGGGAAGCGGCAAGAAAAAAAATGGATGACACATGGGCGCTGATGTGGTATACTCATGTGGAACGCATCATTCTGAATACGGAGGCCATCTTTATGAAGAAATTCCTGTCTCTCCTGCTTGCGCTGGCCCTGGCGCTCTCCTGCGCTTCGGGCTTTGCGGAAGCGCTGCCCGCGGAAGCCAATTCCATTCCCCAGGTCGGGGACGTGGTAAACGGCTTTGAAGTGAAGGAGATCCGCGATTTCCCGCTGATCGGTGCGGATCTGGTGCTGTTCGAGCATCAAAGAACCGGCGGCAAGCTGCTCTGGATCGCCAATGAAGACACCAACCGGGCGTTCCTGATGTCCTTCCCCACCCGTCCCAGCGACAATACCGGCCTGCCCCATGTGTTTGAGCACGCCACCATCTTCGGCTCAGACAAGTATCCCTCCACTACGCTGTTCTTCAGCATCGCGTACCAGACCTACAATACCTATGTAAACGCCTTTACCACAGACGCCTGCACCGGCTATCCCCTCGGTTCCCTGTCTGAGAAGCAGCTGCTGAACCTGGCGGATTACTATGTGGACGCCTGCTTCAATCCGCTCATCATGAGGGATGAGGGCATCTTCCGTACCCAAGCCTGGCATTATAAGCTGCCTGACCTGGATGGCGAGCTGACCTACGAAGGCGTTGTGTATTCCGAGATGCAGGGTTCCATCACGCTTTCCCGGGCGGGGCTGCAGAATGCCAACAAGCTCACCTTCCCCGGCTCCTCGCTCTGCTATAACTACGGCGGCCTGCCGGAGAACATTCCGGATATGACGTATGAGGATGTGAAGAACTTCCACAACGAAAACTATCACCCCTCCAACAGCTTCACCGTTCTCTACGGCCAGATTGAGGACTACGCCGCCTTCCTGGCCCTGCTGGACGAATACTTCGCGCCTTATGAAAAGGCGGAATTTACCTTTGAAGAACCCGAATATACCCCCATTACGGAATCCGTGACCGCCGAATTCGGCTTCCCCATGGCCGAAGGAACGGATATCACCAACCAGACGCAGATCATCTACTATATCCCCTGCCCCGGCATGAAGGACGATACGGCGCAGGAATTCCTGATTGATCACCTCTGCCTCATGCTGAAAGAAAAAGCCTCCGTCCTCCAGCAGAGCTTCAAAAAAGCGTTCCCCGCCGGTTCCGTCAGCGCCGGCCGCGAAGTGGCCGCGCCGGACGACGCCATCATTTTCGAGGCTTCCGGCATGAACCGGGGCGACGCCGAACAGTTCAAGGCGCTGGTGGACGACGCGCTGAGGGACGTGGCCGCAAACGGCTTCCCCCAGGACATGGTGGACAGCGCCATGGCCAGCCTGAATATCTCCACCAAGCTGGCGCCTGAAAACGGCAATCCCGTTGAAACCATATTGTACAACTTCGTGTATTATTACGCCGTGACCGGCAATCCTTTCCGCTATGCCGAAAACGTTGACTCCCAGTCCGCCATCGACCGGGAAAACAGGGATGGGCTGCTGAAGGAAGCTGCCGCGAAGTGGCTGGCTGACAAGGAGCTTTACACCCTCACCACCACCTATCCCGCCCCCGGCGAAAAGGAAAAGCAGGACGCCGCCCTCAAAGAAAAGCTGGCGGAAATCAAGGCATCCATGACCCAGGAAGAGCTGCAGGCCATCGTGGACGCCACCAACGCCCCGGCCAAGGATGAGGACAACAGCGAACTGATGGCGAAGATTCAGGCCGTCACCGTGGACAGCCTGCCCGAAGAGATCAAGACTTACGCCGTCAACGACTTTACTGATGAAAACGGCCTCCGCCATATCGAAGTGCCCGCCGCTGTGGACGGCATCGGCTATATTTCCCTCTTCCTGGACGCCGCCGCCCTGCCCCAGGAGGACATTCACTGGATGCGCCTCTACACCCGCCTGCTGGGCCAGCTGGACACTGACCGGCACACCAAGGAAGAACTGGACGTGCTCATCAGGCGCTACCTGTATAATAAAACCACCGGCGTCGACCCCGGCGATCAAGGCGACAGCATCCATCCTTACATGGTAGCCCAATGGTTTGCCCTGGACGACGACCTCGCCGCCGGGTATGATCTGATGGAAGAACTGCTTTTCCATACCCGCTTCGATGACACGCAGAAGCTGATGGAGCAGGTGCAGGCGCAGAAGACCTCCGTGCGCGCCGAAATCAACGGCAGCCCTTTCAATATCATGCTTTACCGCGGCATGGCGGACAACTCTTCCTTCTACCGCTACTATAGCTACATAAATTTCCTGGAGTACTATGCTTTCCTGGGTGAACTGGAAACCATGCTGAACGAAAACCCCGAGGAAGTGACGAAGCGCTTTGAAGCGATTCAGTCCTTCTTCCACAACAACGCGGGCGCTGTCGCGGCTTTCGCGGGCAATGAGCAGAGCATCGAAGTGAACCGTCCCCTGGCCGACGCTTTTATGGCAAAGCTGGATCATGTGGAGCGGGAGCCCGCGGAATATGACCTGCCCGTGGGCGCTCGGCGGGAAGCCCTGATCGTCGATGGCAACATCCAGTACAACAATGTGATCGCTACGGTCGATGATTTGGGCCTGGTCGGCTACGACGCGGGCCTGTCCGCCATCACCCAACTGGTAAGTGACCAGGTGCTGATGCCCATCCTGCGGGATCAGATGGGCGTATACACGCCGGTGAACGAAATGGTCGAAAAGAATGGCAGCATGTACCTGCTTTCCTTCCGCGACCCCAATGTGAAGGAAACCTTCGACGTGTACGCTTCCCTGCCGGAGCTCATCGCCGCGTTGGACGTGGATCAGGAATCGCTGGACGGCTACATCATGAGCGTTTATTCCAGCCTGGCCAAGCCCAATGGCGAACTGGCCGGCGCGATCAACGCACTTTCGGACACGCTGAACGGAAAGGCGCTTGACCGAAATCTGGACTATATGCGCCAGCTCAAGGCGCTCAAGCCTGATTCAGTGAAAGCCGCCGCGGAGATTTACCGGAAAGCCTGGGAAAACGGCGTCCGCTCCACCGCGGGCAGCGCCGCCGCCATCAACGCGAACGCCGACCTGTACGACGTGATCCTGAATCCCTTCAACGCCAAGGACACTTCCCAGGTGCAATTCACCGACGCGGCAGAGGGCAGCGAATACTACGAGGCCGTGCGCTTCGCCTTTGAAAACGGCCTGATGGCCCCCAAGGCGGACGACGCTTTTGGCACGGACGATCCCGCCACGGCGGGCGACTTCTTCGGCGCCATCTATGTGCTGCTGGGCGGCAGCTCCAACGCCGCGGATGAAGCCATGGCAGCGCTGGCCGAATACGGCCTGGTGCCCGACGGCGTGGAAGCCGGCTCCGAGCTGACCGCCGGCTCCAACGCGGCAATCTTCAGCGCTGTCACCGCAGCCCTGGGCGCGCCTTGGACCCCTGAAGTGGAAGCGGGCACGGAGGATGAGCCCCTCACCCGCGGCCAGATGGCCCAGCTGCTCAATGCGTTCATGGATTCGCTGCAATGATCCGGGTTTTCGGATATTGATACCATGAAACTGGATGGGCTGCCCCTTGGGAGGCAGCCCTTTTTATATCAGTTTTTGTAACTGTACAGTCTATGAAATATTGGGCACTTTAAGTCAGTAAAGGGATACGCTGGGCGCTGCGCGCGCCCAGAACTGCGGCAAGGGATTTCATCCCTTGCATCCCAATAGGCGAAAGCACTTCGTTGGGTAGAACCAGCTATTTTCGCCAGTCGATTCGGGGATACGGAAGTTAGCCTGTTTCTCTCAAGTTTCTGCGGAAACAAAGCCAATTCGTCCTGTCAGGTTGTTTCCGCTATCGGAGTCCAGAGGACGAAGTCCTTTGGTGCAGGTGCACGAGGGACGAACCACCGATGACCGCCTGCGGCGGATTTCTCATCGGTGGTGAGATCA
>JAFZOG010000002.1 GCA_017550745.1 Clostridia bacterium
AAGTTTCAGCGGAAACAAAGCCAATTCGGCCTGACAGGATGTTTCCGCTGTCGGAGTCCAGAGGACGAAGTCCTTTGGTGCAGGTGCACGAGGGCCGCAGAGGCCCTCGCCTCCTCGTTTCGTTACTGACTTAAAGTGCCCAATATTTCATCGACTGAACAGTTACGGAAAAAGATTGAAAACAGGAGGCGGGCCATGCCGATCATCTCGCATACAGTCACGGAATCTGAAGCGGGGCGCACGGTAAAATCCATCATGCTGAAGGAAATGCGCCTGTCCCGCGCCCGTTTCAGCAGCCTGAAATTCAGCGGCGGCGTCCTGCTGGACGGCCAGCCCGTCCACGCGGACAGGCGGGTCGGCCCCGGGCAGACGCTGTCCGCCCAATGGGAGGACACGCAAAGCGTGGCAATAGCGCCCTATGACGCGCCGGTTTCGATCCCCTGGCAGGACGGGCATTACTTCGTGATCGACAAGCCCGCGCCGCTGCCGACGCTCTCCTCCCGGCGCCAGGAGGGGCCGACGCTGGAAAACGCCCTGTTCTCTTATTTAGGCGCTCCCAAGTGCTATGTCTTTCGTCCGGTGAACCGGCTGGACAAGGGCACCAGCGGTCTCATGGCTGTGGCCAAAGACGCCCACGCCCAGCAGCTTTTGCAGCGGCAGCTGCACACGGACAGCTTCATCCGGGAATACCTGGCGGTCTGCGCGGGCCGCCTCCCCTGCCCGGAAGGCGTGATCGGCCTGCCCATCGGAAAGCCGGGCGGGGGCATTCGCCGGGAAATCCGGCAAGACGGCCTGCGGGCGGTGACCCATTACCGGGTGGAGCGGGAAAGCGAAGGAAGCTCCCTTGTCCGCCTGCGCCTGAAAACAGGCCGCACCCATCAGATCCGCGTGCATCTGGCCGCGCTGGGCTGTCCCGTCATCGGCGATTATCTCTACGGAACCTCCTCCCCCGCGCTGCCCGGACGGTTCGCCCTCCACGCCTGCTTTCTGCAGTTTTGCCATCCCCTGACCGGCGAAACCGTCAGCGTGTCTTCTCCCCTGCCAAAGGCTTTGGCGGAACTGTTGTAAAACCGCCCGGGAAATCATGAACAATATTTGACATCAATTGCGAATTCCTATATAATGTGTTACGAAATAATGTTTTAGGAGGCTGTCCGTGAAAAAAATCCTGACGATGGGAGCGTTGCTGATCCTGTTTCTGTTCGCGCTGGTTCCCGCCCAGGCGGAGATGCGCGGATTCGTGAAAGGCGACGGATATGTTTATGTCAATTTTGGCGAGTACCCCTACGAAAAGGACGGCACGGTGCGGCCGGTGCTCTGGCGCGTACTGGATGTGCAGGACAACCGCGCCCTGCTGCTGACGGAATACCTGATCGACACCGATCAGATCATTTTCGTCATCGACCAGAAGGTGATCGAGGATCATTCCTACCGCCGCATCAGCACCTTTGAGGAAAGCGACCTGTTTCCCAAGCTGAGCACGGAATACCTGGACAGGCTGCTGGGCAGCGACCCGCTTCGGAACGCTTTGATCCCGGAGGCCAACGGCGCCACCGTGTTCCTGCTCAATGACAAAGATTATATGAATATCGCCTACGGCTTTGAAAACGCTCAATGGGCGGAATGGCCTAACAGGATCAAGTCCCACGAGGCCCAGGGCACGCCCTACGCCATCAAACAGCGGGGCCTGTACGTGGCGTACCAGAACGACTGCTCCCCTTACTGGGTGGCAACCGTAAAAAGCAATACGGATTACAAGCTCCAAATCGTAGGCTTTAACGGCCATCTGAGCTGGGGCGCTTACACGCGGGTGAACATCGGCCTGCGCCTGTCCGTGCGGCTTGACCTGAACCAGCTGGAAATCACGGGCGGAGCGGGCACGAAGCAATCGCCCTATACCTTTGCGTACACCGGCTCTTCCGCCGCCGCGCAGCCTGCGTCAGCAGCCCAGCCCGCGGAGACGGAGCAGCCCGTGGAAACAGAGCAGCCCGCTCCCGTTTACGCGCCGGCGGAAACCGCCGCGCCGGTGGTGGAACCGCAGCCGGCCGCCGCACCGGTGGTCCAGCAGCCGCTGTATACGCTGGCCCCCGATACGCCGCCCAGCTACGACCGGTTCCCCACTTACGCGCCCTTGAGCACGGACGTTCCCAAGGCGCAAACCAATTCCGCGCTGCTTTATACCCTCCCCCCCGCCACGCCCTCCCCCACAACGCCGCCTACGCAGGAGCCTGCTTTGGAGCCCACTGCGGAACCCGCTGCCGCCGAAAAAAACACGGTGACCCTGTCCTTTGTGGGCGACTGCTCCATCGGCGATTCCGCCCAGTATACCACCGCGAAATCCTCCTATCATACCTGCCTTAAAAACAACGGCTACGCCTGGCCCTTCTCGCTGGTGAAGAATTATCTGGAAAGCGACGACCTTACGGTGGCCAACCTGGAGGTGGTATTCACCACCCGCACCAATCACGCCGATAAAACCTACTATTTGAAAGGCGACCCCGCCTTCGTCCAGGTGCTGACGGAGGGCAGCATCGAAATGGTGAACACCGTCAACAACCACTGCATGGATTTTATGGATGGCGGATACACCGATTCCCTTGCCACCCTGGACAGCGCGGGCATCAAGCACTTCGGCACCATCAATCCCGGCCTGGCCAATTCCCATGACGACCTGGGGCTGGTGGAGGTGGACGGCATCATGTTCGGCTTCATCGGCTGGTCCTACCCCCAGGAATATGACCTGAAAAACATCTCCAACCGCATCCTGATGCTGCGGAGCCAGGGGGCGGAAGTCGTCGTGGTGAGCCTGCACTGGGGGCGCGAAACCTATATGACCCCGGAATCCTGGCAGGCCACCTTCGCCAAAAACGTGCTTGACGCGGGGGCGGACATGATCTGGGGCCACCATCCCCATGTCATCCAGCCCATCGGCATCTACCAGGGCAAGCCCATCCTGTTCAGCACCGGCAACTTTACCTTCGGCACCATGAGCGACGTGAACCCCGCCACCGGCATCTTCCAGGTGACCTATGAAAAGACCGAAAGCGGCCCGGTGCTCAAGGAATTGAAGGTCATTCCCTGCACCACCCAGAGAAGCCCCGATTTCCGGCCCAAGGAGCTGACCGAGCAAAAGGACCGCCTGGGGGTATTCAAATATCTGACCTTTAAAAAAGCGCCTTACATGATCGAAAATCCCCCCGCCTCCTTCCTGGAAACCGGCGTCATTCAGTTTGAAAACGGCCAGATGGTGCAGTAAGCTAACCGTTTCCAGCCCTTTACAGAAAACCGGAAAAGGAAGATAGGCTTCCCCATTTCCCCATGATTGCCGAGGAGGAAATACCTTATGAAAAATCTGTTTCGCACAGTTTTGCTGGTCCTGCTGCTGCTGTCCCTGCTGGTTCTGGTGCCTTCCGGAGCCATTATGGCGGAAGCGGAAGTGATCGAGCTGCCCCTGGATATGCGGGAAGGCATCAAGCAGGCCATCGCCCCCCACGCGGAAAGCTACCTTTCCAACTGGGAATACGAAGACCCCTCTCTGCACATCAAAATCGACCAGGGCCGCGTGAATGACACCAACTGCCTCATCGCCCATGTGACCATCGCCAACGCCAGCCAGATCCGCTCCATGTTTATGGGCAGCTATGGCAGCCCCTCCGAGGAGTGGGGCACCACCCTGGCCAAGAACGCCAAGGCCGTGCTGGCCATCAGCGGCGATTCCTTCCACAAGCACAGCAACATCGGCCTGGTCGCCAAGCAGGGCAAGCTGTACCGCAACAAGTGCGACCGGCTGGAGGATAAGTCCGGCCTGCGCTACGACGTGCTGATCATCGACGAAAACGGCGATCTGCACATTCTGCCCCAGGCCACCAGCGCCGACGTGGACGCCTTCCCCGGCACCATCGTCAACGGCTTCACCTTCGGCCCCGGCCTGGTGATCGACGGGGTGAAGCAGACGGGCTTCGTGAATATGAACAACGCCTCCGACAAGCCTGCCCAGCGCATGTGCATCGCCCAGACAGGCCCGCTGGAATACCTGTGCGTTTATACCGAAGGCCCGGAGGACACCGGCTCCACCGGCCTGACCTTGGACCAGTTCGCCGATTTCGTGTATTCCCTGGGAAACGTGCGGAACGCCTATAACCTGGACGGCGGCGTGACCACCTGGATGGTGTTTAAGCAGGACGGCAACAGCTACGCCAAGATCAACGGCACCAACCCCAAGAAGCGGCCCATCGCCGACATCCTCTATTTCGCCACCGCCTGGCAGGAATGACAGCTCCGCTCTGCGGAAGGTAGGCTTTTTATGGAATCGACGCTTTTTTCTGCCTTTGGTCTGCCCGTAACGCCTTACGCCCTGTGCCTGGTGATTTCACTGGGCATAGGGCTGCTGTGCTTTTTCCCGGCCGCGAAGCGGAACGGCGTTTCCCGGGACGCTGCCTGGCGCGCTGCGCTGCTGGCGCTGCCGCTGGGATTGATGGGGGCAAGGCTGTTCCACTTTGCCGGAAACTATTATTATTATGAAGAAGTGGGCTTTGACGCTCTTCTTCGGCTCTGGAACGGCGGGTTTGCCCTGTGGGGCGCTGTGGGCGGCGCGGCGCTGGCCGCGTTCATCGCGGCGAAAACGACCCGCCAGCCCGCCGCAAGGCTGCTGGATGCCTTGGCCGTTCCCGGCGCGCTGGCCATCGGCCTGGCCCGCTTCGCGGAATATTTCAGCGGCGAGGGCATCGGACCCTATGTGGAAAACGATTTGTTCGCCCGCTTCCCCTTCGCCGTATACCGCCCGGATTACGAGGTGTGGAACTGGGCGGTTTTCATGCTGGAAGGGGTTTCGGCGCTGGTCATCGCCGTCATCCTGATGCGCAGGAAACGCCCGGCGGGAGATACCGCCCGGCTGTTCCTGCTTTTGTACTCCGCCTGCCAGATCACGCTGGAAAGCCTGCGGCGCGACCACTGCCTGCGCTGGCTGTTTGTGCGCGTCAGCCAGCTGACCTGCCTGCTGGTCATCCTGGGGCTGATGCTGTTTGCCGGGATCCGATGGTTCAAATCAAAGAAAAAGGCGTCTCCCCTTCCCGTGCTTCTGCCCTGGCTCGCGGTGGCGCTGTGCTCCGGGATCATCATCGCCGTCGAGTTTTCCTTTGACGGCAAGATCCTGCGCGACCTGCCCGTCTGGGCAGGGTACCTCATCATGGCCTGCTGCAGCGCGGGGATCGGGTACTCCGCGTACCGGGCGCTAAAACTTTTTGATTTGAAGGCTTGACAAAACAGGAAAGTCTGGTATAATACCATTGTTTCAAGCAGAAGCCGCCCGCTTCTCTCCGACGCGAATCTTGTTTTGCGCGGGTCATGGCAGCCTTATTTGTTAAGCGTTTGCATGGTCGGGTGGCTTCACCCGGCCATTTTTATTGGCTTAATTGATTGGGAGGTGTATCGACCATAGCCGCAGAATTGCTCATCAACGAGGAAATCCGGGACCGTGAAGTGCGCGTCATCGGCGCTGACGGGGCGCAGCTGGGCATCATGCCCACGCGGAAAGCGCTGGAGCTGGCGGAAGAAGCCGAGCTGGACCTGGTGAAAATCGTGCCCACCGCACAGCCCCCTGTCTGCAAGCTGATGGATTATGACAAGCACCGCTATGAGCAGGCCAAGCGCGAGCGCGAAATGCGCAAGAACCAGAAGGACCGCATCGTGTCCCTCAAAGAGGTGCAATTGTCCGTCACCATCGAAGAAAACGACGTGGCCGTAAAGGCCAAAAACGCCGTCAAATTCCTGGAGGGCGGCGACAAGGTGAAGGTGAGCATCCGTTTCCGCGGCCGCCAGATCGCCCATTCCGACATCGGCCTGAAGGTGATGCAGGAATTCGCGGAGCGCGTGAAGGACGTATGCACTGTCGAACGCCGTCCTATGATCGAAGGGCGCAACATGATCATGATCCTGGCGCCCAAAGCGGAAAAAGCCAGCAAGGCCGATAAAGCCGCCAAGGCGGCAAAGGAACAGGCCGAGCAGGCATAACAAACACTTTCCGGAAGGAGGAACTTTTCCATGCCCAAGCAAAAGACCCACCGCGGCGCAGCCAAGCGTTTCAGCCTGACCAAGACCGGCAAGGTGAAGCACAAGAAAATGAACGCCAACCATATCCTGAACAAGAAGACCACCAAGCGCATCCGTCACCTGCGCATGGGCGGCCAGCTGCAGAACAACGCCGAAGCCGCTACCATCCGCAAGCTGATTCCCTACAAGTAATCCATCGCCAAAGGAGGACGAACCGTCGATGCCCGCCAATGGCGCAAAATGCAATCGGCGGTGAGATCAGCCGAAACAAACGGCCTCCCCGGAAAGGGAAGCTGCGACGGTTGAGGCTGCGACCATCAAAAAGGAGGAACAATCATCCATGGCACGTATTAAGAGGGCTGTCAACGCCCATAAAAAGCGCCGCAAGGTGCTCAAACTGGCGAAGGGTTACTGGGGTTCCAAATCCAAGCAGTACCGCACTGCCAGCGAACAGGTGCGCCGTTCCCTGCGTTACGCCTATGAAGGCCGCAAAATGCGCAAGCGGGACTTCCGCCGCCTGTGGATCATCCGCATCAACGCCGCGGCCCGGCTCAGCGGCATGAGCTATTCCACGTTCATCAACGGCCTGAAGAAGAAGAACATCGAAGTCAACCGCAAGATGCTGGCTGACCTGGCCGTAAACGACGCCGCCGCTTTCGCCCAGCTGGTGGAAATCGCCAAGCAGGCGTAAATCCATATTATAAACGCTCCTCGAACTGATGATCGGGGAGCGTTTTTTTGCGCATGCGTGGGCATCCCTATTCGACCGGCGCCGGCGCGGGCCCATGGCTGCCCAGCCATTTTTCCATCCAGATCATGTCGTACCACCGGCCGAACTTATAGCCGCACTTGCGGAACGTGCCGCAGCGCCGATAGCCCATGCGCTCATGGAAGCGCGGGCTTGAATGGGTCACGTATTCGTCCTCTTCGTCCAGCCAGGTGACGCAGGCGTAAGCGTTCAAAAAATGGCGGCGCTTCAATTCCTCCTCCAGGGCGGTGTACAGCGCTCTGCCGTATCCCTTCCCATGCGCGTCCTGACGCAGGTAGATGGTGGTTTCCACCGCCCAACCGTAAGCGGCCCGGGCTTTGAACGCGCCCGCGTAGGCATAGCCCACCGCCTCTCCCCCGTCCTCCAGCACCAGGTAAGGGTATTTCTGCATGGTATCCGCCATCCGCCGGGCAAACTCCGCTTCCGTGGGCACATCGTATTCAAAGGTAACGGCGGTTTCCCGTACATACGGCGTGTAAATGCCCAGCAGGGCAGGCGCGTCCTCCATTTTCGCGGAACGAATCAGCATGGCTTTCTCCTCGCTTCTTCCATGATGCAGTTATGATTCTATTCCCCTTTTGCCGATAACGCAAGCAAAACGCCGAGAAAATACAATCTGAAAAGGCAGCCGCCTGAATTGACAAAAGCGTACACTTGTTCTATAATAAACCCGTTGTCAGAAAGGGGAGCTGTATGCGCATCTTAGGGATCGATCCGGGCCTGGCTACCATGGGCTGGGGCGTGCTGGACACGGACGGCAGCAAAAGCCGCCTGGTCAAGTGCGGGGCGGTGACCACGCCGCCGGACATGCCTATCCAGCGGCGGCTGCACGCCGTTTTTCTGGGCGTCAAAGAGCTGATCGTTACTTACCGGCCGGAAGAAATCGTGTTTGAAGAACTGTTTTTCGCCAAGAACATCACCACCGCCATGAATGTTTCCGCCGCCCGGGGCGTAGCCCTGTGCGCCTGCGCGGACAGCGGCCTGCCCATGTACGAATATACGCCCATGCAGATCAAGCAGGCCGTGACCGGGTACGGCAAGGCGGACAAAATGCAGGTGCAGCAGATGGTGAAAATGCTGCTGAACCTGCCTGCGGTCATCCGCCCGGACGACGCGGCAGACGCCGTCGCCGCCGCCCTCACCCATGCCGCTTCGGGAAGGATGAAAGAGCAGTTCTTAATGAAGTGACAAGGCTCGGGCGCAAAAACCCAGGGGCCGCAGCAGCCGCGCTTTCCAGCTGTTTTATTGAATCAAGATCAGTCCGCAATCCATCCATGATTTGAAGGTGCTGTCGATGTACGCATATCTGAACGGCAAGGTGGCCGACAAAGGCCCCAACAGCCTGGTGATCGACGTGGGCGGGGTGGGGTATCTGCTGTCTGTCAGCATGAACACCTTGCAGGAAACGCCGCCCATCGGGGAAAGCATGAAGGTGTATACCGCGCTCTCCGTGCGGGAGGACGCTATGGAGCTGTTCGGCTTCGCCTCCCAGGAGGAGAAGCGGATGTTCAGCCGGCTGCTCTCCGTCAGCGGCATCGGGCCGAAGGTGGCGCTGAGCATCCTGGGGGCCATGCCCCTGCGGGATTTGACCTTGGCCATTGTCACCGGGGACACCGCGTCCCTCTCCCGCGCCCCCGGCGTAGGCAAGAAAACCGCCCAGCGCATCGCCCTGGAGCTCAAGGAAAAAGTGGATGAAAGCGACCTGAGCTTCATCCCCGCCAATACCGGCCCCATGACTCCGGTCCAGGAGGATGCCGCCCAGGAAGCCCTGGCCGCGTTGCAGGCATTGGGCTACACCGCCGCCGAAGCCGCCAAGGCCGTTTCCCAGGTGCGGGGCCAGAGCGATTCCGCCAACGAATTGGTGCGGCTGGCGCTTCGGAACATGGCGGGATTCTGATCACCAGGCGGCAGGTTTGGGCGAAAACATCATAAGCCCCTGCCTGTCCGACACGATTTTGTTATGTAAGGAGAAAGCGCTGTGCCAAACGACGATCGCCTGGTAATGACCGGAATGCGGAAAGAGGACGAGGACCTGGACGTGTCCCTCCGTCCCCATAACCTGCGGGAATACATCGGCCAGGAAAAGGTGAAAAGCAGCCTGCAAATCTATATCAGCGCCGCGCTGAAACGCCATGACGCGCTGGACCATATCCTGCTCTACGGCCCCCCCGGCCTGGGCAAGACCACCCTGGCCTGCATCGTGGCGGCGGAGATGGGCCAGAACATCCGGGTCACCTCGGGCCCGGCCATCGAGCGGCCCGGCGACCTGGCCTCCATCCTGACCAACCTGAACCAGGGGGACATCCTGTTCATCGACGAAATCCACCGCCTGAGCCGCGCCGTGGAGGAAGTGCTGTACCCCGCCATGGAGGATTACGCCCTGGACATTATGATCGGCAAGGGGCCCACCGCCCGGAGCATGCGCCTTGACCTGCCGAAATTCACGCTGGTAGGCGCCACCACCCGGGCGGGCCGCCTGAGCGCGCCGCTGCGCGACCGGTTTGGCATCGTGTTCCGCCTGGAAATGTACACGCCTCAGGAGCTTTCCCGTATCGTGGGCCGAAGCGCAACGATCCTGGGCATGCCCTACGACGAAAGCGGCATTATGGAAATCGCAAGCCGCAGCAGGGGCACGCCCCGCATCGCCAACCGGCTCTTAAAGCGCGTGCGGGACTACGCCCAGGTGCGGGCCGACGGCCATATCACCGCGGAGGTGGCGCGGGACAGCCTGAACATGCAGGACGTAGATTCCCTGGGCCTTGACCGCATCGACCGCGCGGTGCTCACCGCCATGGTGGACAAGTTCGGCGGCGGGCCGGTGGGGCTGGACACGCTGGCCGCTGTGACCGGCGAGGACGCCGTGACCATCGAGGACGTATATGAGCCCTACCTGATGCAGCTGGGCTTCATCATGCGCACGCCCAGGGGCCGCGTATGCACGCCCCTGGCTTACCAGCACCTGGGCAGGACGCCTCCTGCCAACTTCAATGAAAAGGTGCAGGAAGCGGAGCAGACCAGCCTGCTGGACTGAACAGGAAAAGAGGGAGAACCTTGCGGTATATCCTGCTGAGCGCCGACAGCCTTCCCACCCTCTATGAAGCGCCGGACGCCGTCGCCGAAGCGCTCTGGCATTTTGCCGACCAGTTTCTGGAGGAAATCAACCGGCCCGATTCTCCCTTTTGGCATCGGGTGACCGATGCAGGCGGCGGAAGCTATGACTGCCTTTCCTATTCGGAACGCGATTTCGTCGCTTGGCTGAACCGCAGGCCCGAAACGCAGTATTTTCCCGTGCAGGAAGCAGCATCCCTGCCCTTGGAGGAGAGGGAAATCATCCTGGAGACCGCGCTGCGGGAGCGGAACATCCCTTATGCGCAGCAGCGCTATCCCTGGTTTAATTTTTGACAGGAGAAAAATATGCAGATTCGTCCCGCAGAAAAAGCCGACCTGGAAAGGATCGAAGCCGTCTACGCCGCCGCCCGGGCGTTCATGCGGGCCAGCGGCAACACGCGGCAGTGGGTGAACGGCTACCCGCAACGGGCCTTGCTGGAAGCGGACATTGAAAAAGACCGGCTCTTCGTCATCGACGACGGCGAGGCCATCCGCGCGGCGTTCGCCTTTATCCTGGGCAGCGACCCGACGTACGCCTATATCGAGGACGGCCAATGGCCCAATCAGAAGCCTTACGGCACCATTCACCGCATCGGAACCGACGGCGCCATCCATGGCGCGGTGAAAGCAGCGCTGGATTTCGCGCTGCAATATACGGACGAGGTGCGCGCCGACACCCATGCGGACAACAGGCCCATGCAGCATGTGCTGGCAAAGAACGGCTTTGTCCGCTGCGGGATCATTTATCTGGAAAACGGCGACCCGCGCATCGCATATCAATACTCAAAGGAATGACGGAACTTGAAAACCTCTGATTTTTTCTATGACCTGCCGGAACGCCTGATTGCCCAGACCCCCATGGAGCCCCGGGACGCCGCCCGCATGATGGTGATTCACCGGGATACAGGCCTAAGGGAGGATAAAATCTTTCGTGACCTGCCGGACTACCTGCGGCCCGGCGATGTGATGGTGATCAACCAGACCAAGGTGATCCCCGCCCGGCTGCTGGGCGAAAAGGAAGAAACCCATGTGCCGGTGGAGATCCTGCTGCTCAGGCGCCTGGACAAAGACCGCTGGGAAACGCTGGTGCGCCCCGGGCGCAGGCTGAAAAAGGGCGCGGCCGTATCCTTCGGCGGCGGCATCCTGCGGGCTGAGATCGGCGATACCACCGACGCCGGCGGCCGCGTCGTGACCTTCCTGTATGAGGGCGTGTTTGAGGAATTGCTGGACCGCCTGGGCGAAATGCCCCTGCCGCCCTACATTCACGAAAAGCTGGAGGATCCTTCGCAGTACCAGACCATCTATGCCAAGCAGGAGGGCAGCGCCGCCGCTCCCACCGCCGGGCTGCACTTCACCCCGGAAGTGATGGCGCGGGTGCGGCAAAAGGGCATTGAAATCGTCCCGGTGCTGCTGCATGTGGGCCTGGGCACCTTCCGCCCTGTGAAGGCGGAGGACGTGAGCCAGCATAAAATGCACGCTGAATATTACGAAGTCACGCCCGAAGCTGCGGACAAGATCAACGCCGCCCGGAAAAGCGGCGGCAGGATCGTCTGCATCGGCACCACGTCCGTGCGCACCCTGGAAACCGTTGCCACGGAGGACGGCGTGGTGCATCCCGGCATGGGCGACACCAGTATTTTCATTACCCCGGGCGTGCGCCTGAAGGCTACCGACGTGCTTTTGACGAATTTCCACCTCCCCGAATCCACGCTTCTGATGCTGGTTTCCGCCCTCATGGGCCGGGAGGAAGCGCTGGCGGCCTACAAAGAAGCGGTGGAAAAAGAATACCGGTTCTTCTCCTTTGGGGATTGCATGCTGATTTTGTGACAGGAGAAATGAACATATGAAAATCGCCATTCAAACCGGCTACCGCGCCGACCTGGCCGATTTGGCCGAAGGATTGAACGACCTGATGGCCGACCTGGAGGACATCCGGGACGAGGCGCAGGATCAGGCGGACGAACGGGACAGCGCGGAGATGCGGGCGGACATCCAACGGATGGACAAGGCGCTGAAGCTGCTTTCAGAAGCCGCTGACCTGCTGGATGACGGGGAAGCATAAGCGTCCCCGCCGTTCCGCTGCCCCATCTGCCCGCCTGAGGCGGAAAGTCACGCATCGGGCATTACTTTGCAGACACAGGATGTAACTTGCGCGTATTTTGTATTTTTTGCGGGAAAAACATAAAAATTTGTAAAATATGCTTGCGTTTATGCTAAAAACAAGGTATAATCGACTTTGGTTGGCTGAATCGGGTCTGTGGTTGCAAACCGATGCCAGTCGCAGGCAAAACGGTCCACGTAAGCCAGAAAAAATTCCGGTGAGCATGGTGCGGTCTAGAAGTAAGCCCGGCCGCGTGTTCGCGCGCGAGAGGATGGCGTGAGGGCGTTGATCACGCAGAGCAATATCCCAGCCGGCGAGTGTGGGGGCAAAAACCAGGTCAGCCGCAGCTAACCAAAATCATCTATCTAATCAGGGGGTCACAAAAACAATGTTCGAGGACAAAACGCTGGTGTGCCGTGACTGCGGCAAAGAATTCGTCTTCACCGCCGGTGAGCAGGAATTCTACGCTGAAAAGGGCTTCCAAAATGAACCCACCCGTTGCCGTGAATGCCGTCAGGCACACAAGGCAGCCCGCAATAACGGCGCTCCCCGCGAGATGCACGACGCCATCTGCGCTAACTGCGGCAAGGCGACTCAGGTTCCCTTCCTGCCCAGGGAAGACCGTCCCGTGTATTGCAGCGAATGCTTCGCCGCCATGCAGCGCCGTTAAGCGACGCACAAAAGCCGCCCCGCAAAGAGGGCGCAACTTGGGGATTTTGGAATCCTGAAAAAACGGTGTAGCCGAGCAATCGACTATGCCGTTTTTTTCATTTGCAACCATCGGCACAACGAACTCTCCGATGCGGTTCCAAGCCATGTTCCAGGCTTTTTTGCAAAGCCTCTATATCTGTTTACGTACGTTTTGCAGAGAGAATTCAAGTTTTTTTAAGTAGACAATGCAGACGTGCGTGTGCTATAATATAAATTGTGTAGAAATGCCCAAATATGAGGCGTTTCTGCATATTCCACACGATCTTTGTTCCTTTTTTAGAGAATATTGGAAGCGGGTTTTCGCCGGTTGGAAATACACAAAAACGCTGTACATCAGTAAAAAACAGGCAGGACACTGCCTGGATGAAAGAGAGAGGACTCCGAACGAATGATTATTCAAGGAGCAAAAAAGACCTTGACCGTAATCGCCGCGATTTACTGCGCGTTAGCGGTTTTGATTTATCTGGCTGCGTTTCCGCAGTTTCGATATAAAGAAGTCACAGGAAAAACCGTCGTTTCTTCCGCGGCCATTGGTGAAATCGTAGACGGAGAAACCGTTACGCAGCGCCTGACGCTGCCGTCCGATCAATTGCGGGAAATATCGCTTCTGACAGGAACGTATGACCGGACCAACAGCGGCACAGTGCTCCTGACGATAACCGACGAGCAGGGAGAAACCATCGCGGAGGAGAAAATAGACGCGTCCGCCGTAAACAACAATCAGTACACCACCGTTCGTTTTTCTTCCCCGGTAAAAATCCAGGCAGGGGAAACCGTCACGCTTTCATTGACGTCTCAGGGCTGCTCAAGCGGCAATGCCTTTACGGTTTATACGGGCACTTCCTGGGAAGGGGACGGCGCGGACAGCCTTGCGATCCCGGCGGAGGAATATGCCGCATGGAACGGGAGCCCCGCCGCGGGGATGCTGTGCGTGCGGCTCACGGGCCTCGCCGACCGTTCTTTTTATATTACCTATTGGGTGATCGTCCTTGGTCTTTTCGCCGCGGTTTTTGCGGCATGCACAGTGTGGTGGAAGCAGGCGAAGCAGGGGGAAAACAATCCCCTTGTGATGGTCTGCACCCTGTTTACCCGATACCAGCTGCTTTTCCGCCAGCTGGTGTCGCGTGATTTTAAGGCAAAGTACAAGCGCTCCGCGCTGGGCATTATCTGGAGCTTTCTGAATCCCCTGCTGACGATGACCGTCCAGTACATCGTTTTTTCCACCCTGTTCAAATCTGATATTGAAAACTTTCCGGTTTATCTTTTGATCGGCATTGTATTCTTCAATTTCTTCAGTGAGTCAGTCACCATGGGCATGACATCCATTACGGCCAATGCCTCCCTGATCAAAAAGGTTTACATGCCCAAGTATATTTTTCCTGTCTGCCGCGTTATTTCATCGCTGATCAATTTCCTGCTTGCGCTGATTCCGCTGTTCCTGGTGATGATCCTGACGGGAACGGCCTTCCGCGTTTCCCTGCTGCTGATCGTATACGATATCATCTGCCTGACGGCGTTCTGCATGGGGGTGGGGCTGATCCTGTCCACAGCCATGACGTTCTTTCAGGATACGCAGTTTTTATGGGGCGTCATCAGCATGATCTGGATGTACTTTACGCCCCTTTTCTATCCGGAGAGGATCATTCCGTCCAGTATCATCGGGATATACAGGCTGAATCCGCTGTACCAGTTTGTCACCTTCGCCCGTACCTGCGTGATTCAAGGCAGATCCCCTGAACCGATGATGTATCTGCAATGCGTTCTGTCTGCTTTGATCGCTGTCCTGCTGGGCGCTTTTATCTTTAAAAAGAATCAGGACCGCTTCATTCTGTGTCTGTAAGGAGTGCGGAAAAATGGACGAACAGAAGATCATTGAGGTCAGCGACGTGTCCATGCGCTTCCGCATGGCCAGCGACAGAATCACCAGCATCAAGGAATTTATCGTGAAAAGGATAAAAGGCCAGATCCACTATTCCGAGTTTGAGGCTTTGAAGCATGTGTCCTTTGACGTTTGCAGAGGGGAAGTGGTGGGCCTGATCGGGCGGAACGGCGCGGGCAAAAGCACTGTTCTCAAAATCATCTCCGGCATTCTGAAGCCAACGGAAGGAAAAGCCGTCGTTCGCGGCAATGTGGCGCCGATGCTGGAATTGGGCAGCGGCTTCGATATGGACATGACGGGCCGGGAAAACATTTTTCTCAACGGGGCCATTCTGGGCTATTCGGAATCCTTCCTGAAAGCGAAGTACGATGAGATCGTTGAATTTTCCGAAATCGGTTCATTTATTGATGTTCCGCTCCGCAATTATTCTTCGGGCATGGTCGCCCGCCTGGCGTTTTCCATTGCCACGGTGATCAAGCCGGAGGTATTGATCGTCGATGAAGTCCTCTCAGTGGGAGACATCGAATTCCAGCAAAAAAGCTTTCAGCGCATGATGGAACTGATGAGCGGCGGCACCACCGTCCTGTTCGTATCGCATGATATTGGACAGATCAGAAAAATGTGCAGCAGGACCGTTTGGCTGGATCACGGAGAGCTCAGAATGTTCGGCAGAACGGACGAGGTCTGCACAGCGTACGAACAGATGTGATGCCGGAAGGAAGAATCGCCATGGAGAAACGCCCGGAACGTGACCCGGAAAAGAAAAACGTCCTGCTGATTTACCGGAAAATGATTCCTTCCATCCGCCTGTGCGGCCATTGCCAATTGGAGGAACTGGCCGCACAGGGGAAAGTGAATTACCGGGCCGTTCAGGAAATGCGCCTCACCAATCAAGATCTCAATTGGGCGCAGATCGTGCTGCTGGGGCGGCTGGACAGCTGGTATGAGCATCATTTGTTCAGGATGCTCCGGCAGGCGGGGAAATATCTGGTCTATATCATCGACGACGACCTGCTGAATATCCCCTTGGGGATCAGAAGCGAAAGCTATTACAGGCAGCCGGAAATCCACGGGTACATCCGTGAGATGATCGAAATGAGCGACGCGATCCTGTCCCCCTCTCCGCTGCTGCTGAAAAAGTACGCGGTCAACGGGAAAAAGGCGGTGCAAATCGAAGAGCCCGCATTGTACCCGGTTTCTTACCGGCCGCATGATCCCGCGGCGCCGGTCAAAATCGGATTCGCAGGGTCCATCGACCGCAAGGCCGATTTGGAAAGCATCATGAAAGACGCGATGCTGCAAATCAAACAAGCGTACGGCAGCCGCGTGGTTTTTGAGTTTTTCGGCGCCATCCCATCCTTTGCCGATGAACTGGAAGCCAGATGCTATCCGTACACCGAGTCTTACGATGAATACCGGCAAAAGCTGAACGAGCTTGCCTGGGATATCGGCTTGGCGCCCATGCCCGACACGCCGTTCCATGCCTGCAAGCATTACAACAAATTCGTAGAATATGCGGCAGCCGGCATTGCGGGCATTTATTCCGACCTGCCGCCCTATACGCGCTTAAGCGCGTTCCCCGACTGCGCGGTGCGATGCGAAAATCAGGCAAAAGCCTGGGTGGATTCCATGCGCCGGATGCTGGACAACAGGCCCGGCAGGGAACGCATGCGGAAAGCGGTCATTGATCAGGCAAACGCGCTCTGCGTGAAAAACGCCGCGGATGCGCTGTGGGAAACAGGGTTGTTTTCGTTCCCTGCGGCAGCGGGCGGAAGCAGGTGCAAATGGGTTCAGGTGATAAAACCGATCAATCTGATGATGCGGGCAAAAACCTCCATCAGAGCGCACTCGCTCATGGGATGCGTGAAAAAGCTTCTCGGGAAAAGATGAAAAGATTGCAAAAGGGGTCGTGAGACGATGGATTGTAAGATGGGTGGCATGAAGTATGATATCGTTGAAATGCAAAAGCGAGATGAATCCACTTCTCATGGAAAGATCATAGCTCAAATCAAGCCAAATAGCACGGTGCTGGAATGCGGATGCGCTACTGGCTATATGACCAAATGGATGAAAGAACAGCTTCATTGTAAGGTTTCTATCATTGAAATCGATGAAGCTTGTTTTCAGATTGCAAAAGCGTACGCAGAAGACGGTTTTTGCGGAGATTTGAATCAAGATGAATGGTTAGCGTATTTTTCTGGACAGACATTTGATTATATCTTGTTTCCAGATGTATTGGAACACCTTCCGGATCCTCTCAAAGTATTATCCCATGTAACCGACCTGTTAAAAGATAACGGTAAAATTATAATTAGTATCCCCAATATCGCACATAATGATATTATCATGAAGTTGGTTGACGATCATTTTGATTATACCGCCACAGGCTTACTGGATAATACACATATCCATTTTTGGGGCAAAAAAAATCTTGAAGCTTTTTGTCAGAATGCTGGTCTATCGATCATTCACATTGATGGGACAATTGCTCCGTTTAAAACGACAGAACAGTCAAGAGATAATTACAAAGCCGTGGATTGTCGCATCACCAGCGGCTTGGAAGACCGCGCGCTTGGAAATATATATCAGTATGTGTTTGTATGCCAGAAAACTGATTATGTAAAAGAGCATGAAATGAAATGTGTGGATCTCCTGCCTCCGGGAAAAAGTATTTCTCACTTTCAAATGGGGACGGATGTGTCCGTATGCTCCACGGTGTATTATTCGAATGATGATGCTTTTCAACAAGAGCATAGTAATTCATTCTTTCAATCTATCAATACTTCGCTTCCTGGAGAAATAGAAATCAATATAAAACTTCCACAAAATTGTAGAAAGATTCGTTTCGACCCTTGCGAGGGCAATTATTGCCTGGTTGAAAATATGTACATAATATGTGGCGAAAAGATTCTTTCCTTTGTATGCGCAAATGGCGATTCTGTTGGTACTGGGTACTTGTTTTCAACCACTGATCCTCGATTTTTCTGCGATATTCCATTGTTCAGCGAAGGTAAAGCAGAGACGTCCCTTACAATACGTTGCAATTTGACAATATTTGATGAAATAAAAGAAAAAGAGATAGATAGTTTTTTAATCCAATGGCATGAACGTGATTTGTTGCATCACCAGATAGAAAAACTGAATGTTCGAATAGAAGAATTACAATCAGCTAATCAACAGCTTTTTGTTCGCTGCAAGCATGCGGAAGATAGCTATGCAATTATTGCGAATTCCTTTTTTTGGAAAACCACAAAACCTGCCCGCGCCGTGTTGGACTGGGTGAAAAAAGAAGCGAGAAAAAATGAACGCGTTTATTTGTTCCTGCAGACGGTGAAGTGGACGCTGCGTTACGGCCCCAAAGAAGCCGGTACGCGCAGAAAAATAGCGAAAGCGGAGCTGTCCCGTAAGCATGCTTCCAAAAACTGGCCCACAAACGAGGAATTAGAGCAGCAAAAGGCGGAAAAATTTCCCAGGGATATCAAATTCAGCATCTTGGTTCCGCTTTATAATACACCGGAAAAATTCCTGAAAGAAATGATCGAATCCGTGCAGCGCCAAAGTTATCAAAACTGGGAGCTTTGCTTGGCGGACGGCAGCGACGCGGAACACATCACGGTGGGAACCATCTGCCAGCAATATGCGAAAAAGGATCATCGAATTCTATACAAGAAGCTGGAGAAGAATCTGGGCATTTCCGGCAATACCAACGCCTGCATCGACATGGCGTCAGGTGACTATATCGCCTTGTTCGACCATGACGATATTTTGCATCCTTCCGCTCTGTTTGAAGTGATGAAGGCCATTTGCGACAAGGACGCGGATTTTGTTTATACGGATGAAAATACATTTCAAGATAAGCCTTCAGATGCGTACTGTCCAAATTTTAAACCGGATTTTGCACCGGACACGCTGCGCAGCAACAATTATATTTGCCATTTGTCTGTTTTCAGCAAATCTCTTTTGGAAGATGCAGGCGGAGGCTTCCGTTCTGAATTCGACGGAAGCCAGGATTATGATATGATCCTTCGATTGACGGAAAAAGCGCGCAGGATCGTTCACATCCCTCAGGTATTGTATTACTGGCGCAGTCATCCCTCTTCTGTGGCATCCGATGTTTCGGCAAAACCGTACACGATGACAGCGGCAAAAAAGGCCCTTGCCGAGCACTTGAAGCGTGCTGGATTAGCGGGAACTGTGGAAGACTCCAGAATCCCCACCACCTACCATATCAAATATGAAATAGCAGGAAACCCCAAAATTTCGATCATTATTCCAAACAAAGACCATATCGATGATTTATCCAAGTGCATCAATTCTATTTTGGAAAAAACCACCTGGAAAAACTGGGAAATCATTGTGGTGGAAAACAACAGTACCGACAGCAATACTTTTCAGTACTACAACCGTCTCCGCGGTATGGACAACCGCATCCGCGTGATTGCCTGGAAAGAGGATTTCAATTTTTCAGCCATCTGCAATTATGGCGCTTCTCAGGCGGCCGGAGAATACCTGTTGATGCTGAACAATGATATCGAGGTAATTACGCCAAACTGGCTGGAAGAGATGCTGATGTTCGCCCAGCGAAAGGATGTGGGCATGGTGGGCGCTATGCTGTATTATCCGGACGATACCGTTCAGCATGCGGGCGTCATCCTGGGCATTGGCGGAGTGGGCGGCCATTCACATAAATACTTGCCGCGCGCCAGCTATGGCTATATGAGCCGCTTGTGTTTTGCTCAGAATTTATCGGCAGTGACGGCTGCCTGTGCCTTGATCCCGAAAAGAGTGTGGGATCAGGTCCATGGGTTTGATGAAGAATTTGCTGTCGCGTTCAATGATGTGGACTTGTGCATGCGGATCCGGAAAGCAGGTTATCTCATTGTATGGACACCCTATGCGGAACTGTATCACTATGAAAGCAAGAGCCGCGGCCCTGAAGATACGCCTGAGAAACAAAAACGTTTCTCAGGTGAGGTCATAAAATTTCAAAACCGCTGGTCAAAAGAATTGGAAGCGGGCGACCCGTATTACAATCCCAATCTGACGCTGGAGCGGGAAGACTTCAGCTTAAATTGATTGGACGGGAGGAAAAGAAATATGCCACCGAAGTCAAAGAAAACGGCAGAAAAACCAAAGAATAATAACATGGCATCCATCTGGAAATATAAAAAATATATTGCCGCGATACTCATCGGAGTATTCTTGAGCGTTTTTGTTTTCTTCCTGTCTTTGATCTCGCATCCGGCTATAAAAAGACAGGAAAGTATTCCTCTTGATGACTTTTCGTCAGTTTTGGATTCAGTATCTTTAGGCGCTGCAAACGCAATCATTGATCCGGATTATCATTTCATTGTGCAAGCCGGTGACGCACAGTTATATATTTCCGGCATTAATTCAAAAGTCGAGGTTTTATCCTTTTCATTTCAAGAGGCATTGCCCGAAGATACAACGTATCAGCTGTTCTATTCCGTGAATGGCTCGGGATTGAGTGAATCCAGATCAATTAAAGGAAGTACGCAAGAAAACACCGATTGTATAACCATTGTACTTCCCGATGAACTTTATTATGATTATTTCCGATTGGATATAGACAGGAATTATCAGTTGAAAGACATCAGGATACCATCAGAAGCATCAAAGATAAATATAAACACTTCTTTCATATCTGCAGTATTTGGGGGAAAAGTTAGTTTTCCGGCCTTACAGTTTGTCCTTTGTTTCCTTATAATGACAGGGCAAATTCTGTTGATTGCCTGGAAAATGGATTCAATCAAAGAATGGTTAAAAAAACTTCATTCCACTGCTATTTCAAATCAATCAGAGATCATAAAGTCATCGATTTTGCTGATTAGCTGCTTGCTGATAAGTATCTTTGCCTGGGAATTAACTTATGCGTTCGGGCTGTTTGTGGCAAAAACGGGTTATTCATTGTTTTGCTTTATCCTTCTCGGCGTATCGATAGGGGTTATGATTATCATCCGGCGGCAATTAGGCGAGCATCCAGAGCGGGGTTTTTTCATAATAGCATTATGTTTCGGTTTATTATTCGCGGTTTTAGAACCGGAATCAATGCTGCTCACTTGGGATGACGAGATTCATTATGCACGTTCTCTTGGATTAAGTTATGGAAATGCGCAATACTTAAATACAGCAGAAAAAGAAATTGTTGAACGAAGCACGTCCAACCAGGTGACATTAAGTAATAAGCAATCACTCAGCGCTTATTTAAACCGGCTTAACTCTGAAGAAAACGCTCAATATTACAGTTCTTACGAAGTGACCTCATATTACACTCTTGCATCATATTTACCCGCAGGAGGAGCAATTTGGCTTACACGGCTGTTAGGTTTCCCCTTTTCCTGGACAGTGGTTGCTGGCAGAATCGGCAATTTGCTTTGTTACGTCCTTGTTATCTATTTTTCAATCAAACAACTAAAACATGGAAAACTGTTTCTTTCTGTTTTAGCTTTATTGCCGACAGTATTGTTCTTAGCCGCGAATTATTCATACGATCCATTTTGTATTGCTTTCACAATTCTTGGTACATGTATCTGGTTGGGGACATATCAGGACCCGAATGGGGAAATGACCTGTCAAAAAACAATTATGATGCTGGCGGCGTTTGTCATCGGCATTCTGACCAAAGCAATCTATTTCCCGTTCATGCTCATTGCGCTGTTTTTGCCCAACAGCAAATTTAATTCCCGGAAAGAGGCGAATCGATACCGCGTTTCCGTTGTGCTGGCAACTTTATTCGTGCTCTCGTCTTTTGCGGTTCCTTTCCTTCAAGGAAATACCAGCGCCGATACCAGAGGCGGCGAAACTGTCAGTACCATGTCGCAGACTCAGTTTATTCTTCAGGATCCGATACGCTATCTGCAGATCCTGATGGAATTCTTGTTCACCAAATATCTTACATACGATTTTATAATGAATCAAAGCGGTGGCTGTGTACGCGCTTTTGCTTACCTCTCCATGCAAGGATACGTTTTCCCCCTGCTGAATGCCAATCTTCTCCTTTGTTTGATTGCCATTTCGTGGGTCGTTTCCGCAGACCGGCGTGATAAGGCCCTCTTAAAGCCTGCAATTCCCATTAAGCTGCTCAGTGTTTTGCTCGCCTTCGGAACGATTTGCCTGGCCGCAACATCAATGTATATCATTTTCACACCAGTCGGACTCAACACGATCAACGGATGCCAGGAACGGTATATGCTGCCGGTTGTTTTACCCATGCTGCTCATTGTTCAGCCGACAATTTTGATTAAAAAACTGCCTAAAAACATATTCAATGCGGCTATTCTTGGATTTGCCGGAGTGATCCTGCTGGATGGTATATGGTCATTCATCTTAATATACCTTTGATTTTTGAAAGGAGAATTATATTGCGACTTCTTATCATAATACCGGCGTATAATGAATCGGAGAGCATTGTGCAGGTTGTGGAAGAATTAAATGCGAGCGTTCCTGAATACGATTATATAATCATCAATGATGGATCGGCGGACGAAACAGCGAAGATTTGCCGGGAACATGGATACCGTCTGTTGGACTTACCGGCGAATCTGGGTTTGACCGGAGCAGTTCAGACAGGTATGCGCTACGCATATGAAAAAAACTACGACGCTGCCATCCAAATCGACGGCGATGGACAGCATGATCCTCATTATATTAAAAAAATGGCAATGCTCATGGAAGAAAAGGATGCTGATCTGGTAATTGGTTCTCGATTTTTGACGGATAAACGTCCTCATTCTTTACGTATGCTGGGAAACACCATCATCGAATTGGCGATCAGGATGACCACTGGGCAAAAAGTCAGCGACCCTACCTCGGGGATGCGGATGTACGGTTATCGGTTGCTGAAGGAAATGGCTTACAACATTAATGCCAGCCCCGAACCGGATACAATTGCTTTCTTGCTGCGCTGCGGTGCGCGAATGGAGGAGATACAGGTAAAAATGCGGGAACGCACAGCAGGGGAAAGTTATTTGAGTCTTAGTCGCTCTATTCGGTATATGGCACATATTTGTATGAATATCTTCTTTATTCAGTGGGTGCGGAAAAGGAGTGAACTTAAATGTCTTGGCACTTAAGAGTTTTATTGATAGCAGCTCCCATATGGATGGTATATTACGTACTGCTCAGAATCCGTAAGAGCAAAATGCAAATCGATGATTCTGTTTTCTGGCTTTTCTTTTCATGCATTTTATTGCTGATTGGTGTTTTCCCCAATATCGCTATATTTTTTTCCATCCTGCTTGGTGTACAAAGTCCAGCCAATCTTGTTTTTTTGACAATCATTTTTTTGCTTACTATTCGTATTTTTTTACTGGATCTTCGTATTTCAAAGCTGAATCATCAATTAACACAAACAATTCAATCGATTGCAATTAATCAAGAGAAAGATAAGAATATAAATAGAACATGATGTGAGAAAAAACCATGAACAGGATGTGTTAATATGAAAAAGTTTTTGTTTTTTTCTGCTCTATTTTTACCAAATTTAGGAGGCGTTGAAAGATATACTTTTTCCCTTGCTAAACAGTTGATTAAAAACCAATTTGACGTTACGGTTGTTACATCGAATACGTTTTCTCTTCCTTCCCAGAACACAATTGATGGTATTAGGGTTATTCGTGTTCCATGTATTAATCTGCTGAACGGACGTTATCCTTTTCCTAAATTCAATCAGGAATATAGAGCGATCTATCGCTCGTTATTTCAGGAGGATTTTGATTTTGTTATTGTACAGACAAGATTCTATGTTCACTCAATCATTGGGGCTCGTTTTGCCAAAAAGAAACACATACCCTGTATTGTTATTGAGCATGGAACAGGTCATATGACGATAAGTAATCGCTTTGTGGATCAAATCGGAGCCGTTTACGAGCATATTGAAACAGGAATATTAAAGAGATACTGTAAAATTTTTTATGGTGTATCTCAATCTTGTTGTGAATGGCTGGAACATTTTCATATACAGCCGAAGGGTATTCTGTATAACGCAGTGGATATAGACGATATCAATCTAAAATATGATCATTCGGTCATAGATTATAAAAAAATGTATGCGTATGACGGCTATAAAATTGTTTCATTTGCTGGACGTTTTGTTTCAGAAAAAGGCATTCTAGAATTAAAAAATGCTATAGAGCAACTAAATCAAGATGGTCAAAGAGTGCGCCTCCTGCTTGCAGGGAATGGCGATTTGTATTCACAGCTTGAAAGGGAAAAAAATATGAATATGGTTTTGCTGGGAAAGCTGGATTTCGATCATATGATTGCGTTATATAAGTCATCTGATATCTTTTGTCTGCCAACAAAATATCCTGAAGGATTTCCAACTACAGTATTGGAGGCCGCTGCTTGCAAATGCTTTGTAATTACAACAGAAAAAGGCGGATCCAAAGAATTCATCATCAACGATGAATATGGATTGATTATCACAGATAATTCGGTTGAAAAAATCAAAGCCAGCATTGTTAAAGCAATGGACAATGCCTATCGGAAAAAAGCGACGGAAAAAGCGTATTCTATGCTTTGTGAAAAGTTTACCTGGGAAAAAACATGTCAACATGTTATTTCAATCGAAGAGAAAATGAAATCTCATAATTCAATGAATTAAAAGGTGGAAGAGCACACTATATAATTGGAATAATAAGTGAATGAATTAGATGCAATATTCTATTTATCAAAGAAAAATATGCAAGAAGGAGATAAAACGGTCTGTGGATAAAGTATCTATCCTTTTGTCAATCTATAAACCAAATATGATTTACCTTAAAGAACAATTGCTTTCGCTGAATAATCAAACATATTCGAATATTGAGTTGGTTGTATGGAATGACTGTCCCGAACAAGAAATTGATCGTGATTTCTTTAATCAATGTATTACACGCTTTCCAATCAGGTTTTATGATAATAAAGTAAACTTAGGTTATATTGGTGCTTTCAGTAAATTGAGTGAATTAGCAGAAGGCGAATATGTCAGTTATTGTGACCAGGATGACATTTGGGAACCAGAAAAGGTCGCAAAATGTATACAAGTAATTCAAGACAGCAAAAGCGTAGCTTCAGTCTGCGACAAAGCATTGATGTCAGCGGATGGTGAGATTTATATCCCGAGTTATCGGCAAATCAGCAAAATGGCTTGTGATTGTTGGAATACAGGGGATGATATCACTACACGGGCGGCATTCTTCTGTTATGGCACGGGGATGACCATTATCGCGAAACGCAGAATAGTTCAGCGTTTTCTGCCGCTTGTACCAGTAGTAGCACATGATTTACAACTGATGCTGTTTTTATCTGCTGGAGGAAATGTAGCTTATGTGGATGAACCCCTGGTCCGCTACCGTCGGCATGGAAGAAACGAGACAGGTCTTTTGTCTGGCATACTGTCAAAAAAGGATTATTATGATACAAGGTGTGTGCCAACAGTTCACTTGTTGGAACGATTCGAAGAACTCTATCCGGAGTATGCAGCGTTAAAAGATATGAAGCGGTGTGCTTCAGCAAGGGTCCGGGGGAATATTATAGAAATATGGCGGTATCGGCGGATGATTCCAGATTTGTACCGATATGAAATCGCACTTGCCCTGTGTCCTAATTTTGTTTTTCGATGCATTAAGGATCAATTTGTCAGATTTAAAGAAAAAGGATCAATTAAAAAATTATAGCATAGTGAAAAGGAGATTATTGTATGAAAGGCATTATCTTAGCCGGCGGCGCGGGCACGCGGCTGTACCCCCTGACCATGGTCACATCCAAGCAGCTGCTCCCGGTGTACGACAAGCCCATGATCTATTACCCCCTGTCCACCCTGATGCTGGCGGGAATCAAGGACATCCTGGTCATCTCCACCCCGGAGGACACGCCCCGCTTCGAGCATCTGCTGGGCGACGGGCGCCAGTTCGGGATTCATCTGCAATACAAGGTGCAGCCCTCTCCGGACGGGCTGGCCCAGGCGTTTCTGCTGGGCGAGGAATTCATCGGCGGCGACGCCTGCGCCATGGTGCTGGGGGACAATATTTTCTACGGCAATGGGTTTGGGAAGATTCTGCGGGCCGCCGCGCAGAATGCCGAACAGAATGGGCACGCCACCATTTTCGGCTATTATGTGACCGACCCGGAGCGGTTCGGCATCGTGGAATTCGATGAGAACGGCAAGGTCCTCTCTGTGGAAGAAAAGCCGCAGCATCCCAAGTCCAATTACTGCATTACCGGCCTGTACTTCTATCCCAGGGGCGTCAGCGCCATGGCGCACGGCGTCAGGCCCAGCGCCCGGGGCGAGCTGGAAATCACCACGCTGAACGATATGTATTTACAAAAGGGCATCCTGGATGTACAATTGTTGGGCCGGGGCTTTGCCTGGCTGGATACCGGCACCATGGACAGCCTGGTGGACGCGGCGGATTTCGTGCGTATGATCGAGCAGCGGCAGGGCATCAAGATCAGCGCGCCGGAAGAAATCGCCTATAAAAACGGCTGGATCGACCGGGACACGCTGCTGGAAAGCGCGAAGCGGTACGGCAAGAGCCCCTACGGTCAGCATCTGAACGCGGTGGCGGAAGGAAAGGTGCATTACTGATGAAAAAGATTGAAACGGCCTTGCCCGGCGTGTACATCATCGAGCCCCAGGTGTTCGGCGATCAGCGGGGCTATTTTATGGAAACCTGGAGCACCCGGAACTTTGATGAAATGGGCCTGCATTATGATTTTGTGCAGGACAACCAGAGCTTTTCCGCCAAAAAGGGCATCCTGCGGGGCATTCATTTCCAGAACGCGCCGATGGCCCAGGCCAAGCTGGTGCGCGTGACCAAGGGCGCGGTGCTGGACGTGGCGGTGGATCTGCGGAAAGGCAGCCCCACTTATAAACAGTGGGCGGCGGTGGAGCTGAGCGCCGAAAACAAGCGGATGCTCATGATCCCCCGGGGCTTCGGGCACGGCTTCAAAACCTTGACGGATAACGTGGAATTCTGCTATAAGGTGGATAACCTGTACAGCAGGGAATGCGACCGGGGCATCCGGTTCAACGACCCGTCCATCGGCGTGGACTGGGGCGAGGTGGCGGAAGACCTGCTGAGCCGGAAGGACACCGAGTCGCCGCTGCTGGCTGACAGCGACTGCAATTTTGTGTACGGCGAAATATAAGGAGGAGCGGACATGACCATCATTGTCACCGGCGGCGCCGGTTTCATCGGCAGCAACTTTATTTTCCATATGCTGAAAACATACCCGGATTACCGCATCATCTGCCTGGATAAGCTGACCTACGCGGGCAACCTGAGCACCCTGAAAAGCGTCATGGACAAGCCCAATTTCCGCTTCGTGAAGCTGGACATCTGCGACCGGGAGGGCGTGTATCGGCTCTTTGAGGAAGAGCATCCGGATATCGTGGTGAACTTCGCCGCGGAAAGCCACGTGGACCGCTCCATCGAGAATCCCGGCGTGTTCCTGGAAACCAACATCATGGGCACCGCCGTGCTGATGGACGCCTGCCGGAAATACGGCATCCAGCGGTATCACCAGGTATCCACCGACGAGGTGTACGGCGATTTGCCCCTGGACCGGCCCGACCTGTTCTTCACGGAGGAAACCCCCATCCATACCTCCAGTCCTTATTCCTCCTCCAAGGCCGGGGCCGATCTGCTGGTGATGGCCTATCACCGCACCTTCGGCCTGCCGGTGACCATTTCCCGCTGCTCCAATAACTACGGCCCCTACCATTTCCCGGAAAAACTGATCCCCCTCATGATCGCAAACTGCCTGAACGATAAGCCCCTGCCCGTGTACGGCGAAGGGCTGAATGTGCGGGACTGGCTGTATGTGGAGGATCACTGCCGGGCGATAGACCTGATTATCCACAAGGGCCGGGTGGGTGAAGTGTACAACGTGGGCGGCCACAACGAAATGCGGAACATCGACATCGTGAAGCTGATCTGCAAGGAACTGGGCAAGCCGGAATCCTTGATTACCTACGTTACAGACCGCAAGGGCCACGATATGCGCTACGCCATCGACCCCACCAAGATCCACATGGAACTTGGCTGGCTGCCGGAAACCAAATTCGCCGACGGTATCAAGAAAACCATTCGGTGGTATCTGGACAACCGGGACTGGTGGGAAGAAATCATCAGCGGCGAATACCAGAATTACTATGAGAAGATGTACGGCAATCGCTGAGAGGGTGCGGAAATGAAAGTATTTGTAACGGGTGTTGGCGGCCAGCTGGGGCATGACGTGGTGAACGAACTGGCGTCCCGGGGGATGGAAGCCGTCGGAAGCGACATTGCTTCCGCATACAGCGGCGTTCAGGACGGCAGCGCGGTCTGCTCCCTGCCATACAAACAATTGGACATTACAAACCGGGAAGACGTGCGGGCCATCCTGAACGCCGAACGCCCCGACGCGGTTATCCACTGCGCCGCCTGGACGGCGGTGGACGCCGCCGAGGACGCGGAGAATCGGGAAAAGGTGCATGCGATCAACGGCCTGGGCACCCGGTATATCGCCGAAGCATGCCAAACGCTGGGCTGCAAAATGATGTATATCAGCACAGACTATGTGTTTGACGGGCAGGGGGAAACCCCCTGGCAGCCGGACTGCAAGGATTACACCCCGCTGAGCGTGTACGGCCAGAGCAAGCTGGAAGGTGAACTGGCGGTGTCCCAGCTGCTGGAAGCGTTCTTTATTGTCCGCATCGCCTGGGTGTTCGGCAGGAACGGCAATAATTTCGTCAAGACCATGCTGCGCCTGTCCGAAACCCACGATACCCTGCGGGTGGTATGCGACCAGATCGGCACGCCCACCTATACCCCGGACCTGGCCCGGCTGCTGGCGGATATGATCGAAACCGACAAATACGGTTACTACCATGCCACCAACGAGGGCGGCTATATCAGCTGGTACGATTTTGCCAGCGAGATCTTCCGTCAGGCGGGGAAGGCAATCAAGGTCATCCCCGTGACCACGGCAGAATACGGCTTATCCAAAGCCAAGCGCCCCTTCAACAGCCGTTTGGACAAGGGAAAACTGAAAGCGATGGGCTTTACGCCGCTGCCGGATTGGAAGGACGCGCTGGGCCGGTACCTGAAGGAAATGGGCATGCAGGAATTGTCCTGAACAGACTACTTTGTTATTTGCTAATGGAAAAAGAATAGGAACGGCGTCATGATGACATAAAATCTGCCACTCTCATTCTCTCGGCGATATCATAGGTCATTGCGGTGCTTCAGAAAGGGCTATCGCTTATTGCTTTCTTTATGAATTCATTACAGTTATATTTTTTTCTATAAAATAATACCAGATATCGGAATAAACATTGCGCTTTATATGCGCAAATCCAGTTTTCCCAATTCAATACCTCTAAACCTCAAATTATTATGTTCAAAAGGAGAAAAAGCGGTCATTTATCTTCACGTGTAAATTGCTCTTTTTTGGCTCTTCACGAATTGATAGGGAAATGATCCATCAAACTACAACCCTACGATGTCATCCCGAGCGAAGCCGAGCCAGAGGCGAGGCATAGCCGAGGGATCTGTCAGTGAATCGTTAAGCCAGCCTACAGATCTTTCGACT
>JAFZOG010000158.1 GCA_017550745.1 Clostridia bacterium
ACGTAGCGGAAGCACTGCCAGGGTGTGGCGTACAGATCGCTGGCGGCCTGCTCGTAATCGCTGCGCATGCCGTCCAGCCTTGCGCCTACCGTGATGACCACAAAGGACAGACAGAAGGTGATGTGTGCCAGGATCAGGGAACCTTTGCCCAAGGGCATGTGCACCTGGGAGAACAGCACCAGGAGCGACAGGCCCATGACGATCTCGGGTATCAATATGGGAAGATACACCAAGCCGTTGATGACGCTCTGCATTTTGAATTTATACCGGTGCAGGGCGATGGCGGCGATGGTGCCCAGGGTCGTGGAAACAATGGTGGAAGAGAAACCGATGATCAGGGTATTGATGAGGGCTTCCAACACCCGCCGGTTATTGAACAGCTGCTCGTACCAGCGGAAGGTGAAACCGGTCCACACCGCGTTGATGCGGGAGTCGTTGAAGGAGTACATGGCCAGGATGACCAGGGGCACATAAAGAAATGCCAGAATTGCCAGGGAATAGGCTAAGAGCACGTGACTACGCCATGTTTTTTGCATTTTCGGCACCTCCGTTCTGCGCCTGGATGGCGCGGTAGTAGAGGATGATCAGCAGCAGCGACAGGGCTGCCAGCACGATGGACAGGGCGGAACCGAAGGGCCAGTCGCGGGCGGAGAGGAACTGGTTCTGGATCAGGTTCCCTACCAGGGCAGACTTGGCGCCGCCCATCACGTCCGGTACCACGAACATGCCCAGGGAAGAGATGAACACCAGGATGGTGCCTGCCGCCACACCGGGCATGGTCAGGGGCAGGGTGATCTTCCGGAAGGCGGTGAAGGGAGCGGCCCCCAGGTCGGAAGCAGCTTCCAGCAGGCGGCGGTCCAGCTGTTCGATGGATACATAGATAGGAAGGATCATGAAGGGCAGCAGGGAGTAGATCATACCCAGCATCACGGCGCCTTCATTATATAACAGCTGCAGAGGCTGTTCGATGAAGCCCATCTTTATCAGTAACGTGTTCAGCACGCCCTGGGCCCGCAGGATGATGACCCATGCATAAGACCGGATCAGGAAGTTGATCCAGAAAGGGATCATGCAGAGGATCAGTCCCGGCTGCTGCCAGCGTTTGGGCAGCTGGGCGATGTAATAGGCCAGGGGGTATCCCATGAGTATCGTAACTACGGTAGTAACAAGAGCCACCATCAGCGTCTGGGCAAAGATAGAAAGATATAAAGGCTCCAGAAAACGCAGGTAGTTGTTGATGTTCCAGTTGAAGATTACCTGACCGTAGGGGGTACGGGCGGCAAAGGACACGGCCACTACGATGAGCATGGGGATGATGAAGAAGATCCCCAGCCACAGCATGGAAGGAGCAATAAGCAATTTACCGTTCTTCATGTCTCGCCTTTCTATTCTTTTTCCACTTTTACGCCGTCACGGTCGTACCACCACAGGCCCACCCGGTCATCGGGCTGCCAGCGGTGCACGTCATCGAAATACTGGTAGGCGATGACGGTCTGGTTCGTGTTGTCAAGACGGATAAAGACTTTGTCGATGGTACCGTAGAAGACGATGTCCACCACGGTGCCGAAGAATTTGGGCTCCGGGTGCTCTGCGTTCTCTTCGTCTTCCGGACACAGGTTCAGCTTTTCCGGACGCAGGGCATAGGTATCGCTGCCGATATCAAAGAAGTTGCTTTCGCCGATAAAGCGGGCCACAAAGGTGTTCTTGGGGTGATGGTAGATGCCGTTGGGGTCCCCGTCCTGCTGGATGACGCCGTCGTGCATGATGACAATGCGGTCGCTCATGGTGAGGGCTTCTTCCTGGTCGTGAGTGACGAAGACGAACGTCAGGCCCAGTCCCCGTTGTAAGTTCTTCAGTTCCAACTGCAGCTTTTTCCGCAGCTGATAGTCCAGGGCACCTAATGGTTCGTCCAGCAACAGTACCTTGGGGCTGTTTACCAGGGCCCGGGCGATGGCCACCCGCTGCTGCTGCCCGCTGGACATCTGGGAGGGGTAGCGGTCCCGGAACTGTTCCAGCTGGGTCAGGTACAGCACCTGGTTGATGCGTTCCTGGGCCTCGTCGTTGGGCACGCCCTG
>JAFZOG010000159.1 GCA_017550745.1 Clostridia bacterium
CCTGGATGGCCGCGCCGATGGCCACGCACTCGTCGGGGTTGATGCCCTTGAAGGGCTCCTTGCCGGTGATCTTCTTGACGGCGTCCTGCACGGCGGGGATCCGGGTGGAGCCGCCCACCAGGATGACCTTGTCGATCTGGGCGGCGGTGAGGCCGGCGTCCTTGAGGGCCGCGTTCATGGGGCCGATGGTCTTTTCCACCAGGTCCGCGGTGAGCTCGTTGAACTTGGCGCGGGTCAGCGTCATGTCCAAATGCTTGGGGCCGGTGGCGTCGGCGGTGATGAAGGGCAGATTGATATTGGTGGTCATGGCGCCGGACAGCTCGATCTTGGCCTTTTCGGCGGCTTCCTTCAGGCGCTGGTAGGCCATGCGGTCTTTCTTCAGGTCAATGCCGTTTTCCCGCTGGAAGGTGTCGGCGATGTAGTCGATCACCCGGTTGTCGAAGTCGTCGCCGCCCAGGCGGGTGTCGCCGTTGGTGGCCAGCACTTCAAACACGCCGTCGCCGATTTCCAGGATGCTGACATCGAAGGTGCCGCCGCCCAGGTCGTACACCAGGATCTTATGGCTGTTTTCCTTGTCCAGGCCGTAAGCCAGGGACGCGGCGGTGGGCTCGTTGATGATGCGCAGCACTTCCAGGCCCGCGATGCGGCCGGCGTCCTTGGTGGCCTGGCGCGGGGAGTCGGAGAAGTAAGCGGGCACGGTAATGACCGCCTGGGTGACGGTCTCGCCCAGATAAGCTTCCGCGTCAGCCTTCAGTTTTTGAAGGATCATGGCGCTGATTTCCTGGGGGTTGTAATTCTTGCCGTCGATGGTCACTTTGTAGGAAGTACCCATCTGGCGCTTGATGGAAGAAATGGTGCGGTCCGGGTTGGTGATGGCCTGACGCTTGGCGATCTGGCCCACCAGGCGCTCGCCGTCCTTGGTAAAGGCCACGACGGAGGGGGTGGTGCGGCTGCCTTCGGCATTCGCGATGACGACGGGTTCGCCGCCTTCCATGACGGCCACGCAGCTGTTGGTAGTACCCAGGTCAATACCGATAATCTTACTCATTGTTGTTTCCTCCTTGCAATCTATCTGCTTTTTGTTGATTTTATGTTTATATCAAATGGCCGTGAGGCCATGTGATGGCGGTTTATTTGAGGCAGGAGGTGAAATTTGTTATACAGAGGTTTCTAAACTTCCTGCCTATTCTTTACTCCGCGACAACCTTCACCATGGCATGGCGAAGGACGTAATCGCCCATCTTAAATCCTTTCTGCAATACGGCGCAGACGGTGCCGGGCTCGCCCTCCTCGGCGGTTCCCTGCATGACGGCGTTTTCCAGGCTGGGGTCAAACTTTTCGCCGGGCCGGTCAATGACGGTGACGCCGCGCTTTTCCAGGGTTTCCATCAGCTGCTTATAGACCAGCTTCACGCCGGTCATCAGCGTTTCGTCCCCGCTCTCCTGGGCCACGGCCCGCTCCAGGTTATCCACCACGGGAAGCAATTGCTTGATGAATTCCCTGGCCCCGTCCTCATAGGCTTCGGCGCGGGTGGCCTTGGTGCGGCGGCGGTAGTTTTCAAAGTCCGCCTGCACGCGCTGGGCCAGGTTCAGGTATTCCTCCGCCTGGGCCTGGGCGGCTTTCAGGGGATCATCCTCCGGGGCTTCGGCGGCTTCCGCCGCTTCCACGTCCAGGGCGCCGTCATCCGGCGTTTCGGGAACGGGCTGCTGCTCTTCCGTTTCTTCCACAGGCAGCTCGTCTTTTTTCTCTTCCGGTTCCTGGTCGGCTTTCTTCTTTTTATCAAACATGTTGAAAACCTCGATCTTTTATTATTCGCCCAGCATGTCGCTCAGCGCCCCGCCGATGGCGGACAGCGCGGAGAGCACCTGGCCGTAGGGCATCCGCGTGGGGCCGATGACGCCCACATACCCGTGGTGCCCGCGGCCCACCCGGTAGCTGGCCGTGACCACGGAGCAGTCCAGCATTTCCGGCATGCCCGTTTCCGGGCCGATGCGCACGCAGAAGGCTTCATCGGGAACGGAGAGCAGGGCCATCAGCTTTTCCTTTTCCTCCAGCACGCTCAGAAAGGCCCGCGCCTTTTCCACGTCGGAGTATTCCGGGTAGTTGAGGATGTTGTGGCTGCCGCCTACGGTGACGGTATCGGTGGCGGACTGGCGCGCCATCTGGGCGGCCAGCTCGGCGATGCCCTGGAGCACCTGGGCGTCGCCGCCCATCTGCCGGGAGTAAGCCCCCAGCATTTCCTGCACTTCCTGGAGCGTGCGGCCCTGGAGCCGCTCGGTGAGCATCCGGGAGATGGCGTACAGCGCGTCGCCGTCCAGCGCCTGGGAAACGTGGATCACCGTGTCCCGGATGGCCCCGGTGTCGGTGACGATCACCAGCAGGGCCGCACCCCGGGGCATGGGCACCAATTGCAGCGTGGACACCCGCAGCTCCAGCTGCTTGGGCATCATCACCACGGCAGTGTAGCGGGTGAACTCGGAAATGGCCTGGGCCGCGCTGGTGATCACATCCTCCACCTGGCGCACGCGCTCGGAGAAGAACACCCGGGCCTGGGGATCCTGGGGCAGCATGCCGCCGTCCAGCAGCGCGTTCACATACAGCCGGTAGGCCTTCACGCTGGGCACCCGGCCCGCCGACACGTGGGGCTGGGCCAGATAGCCCAGCTCCTCCAGGTCGCTCATCTCATTGCGGATGGTGGCGCTGGAGAGGCTGGTTTCGTACTTGCGGGAAATGGTGCGGCTGCCCACCGGCATGGCCGTGAGAATATAGTCGTCGATGATTGCCCGCAGGATGCGTTCTTTTCTCGCGTCCATCTCATGGGATGCCACAGCGCAGCCCTCCTTTCCTCCGGTTCGGCTTTTTTGTTGTTAGCACTCTCAACCGTTGAGTGCTAACCACGGGTATAAGATAACACGTTTCCCTCCAAATGTCAATACTTATGGAAAAAATATTTCAAATCTTCGTTTTCAGGCGAAACCCAAATCCGCTTGATTTTCAGGCTCCGGCGCAATATAATGGAGGCATGTATAAAGGAGGGTTGAGAAATGATCGTAATTGGCATTACGCCCGCGCAGACCGAAAACGGCAATATCACCATCAACCAGGATTATGTAAACGCGGTTGCCCGGGCCGGGGCGGCGCCCGTGCTGCTGCCGCTCATTGAGGATGAAAAGGCGCAAATCGCCCTGCTGGCCCGGATCAACGGCCTGCTGCTCTCCGGCGGGCCGGACGTGGATCCCGTTTTGTACGGGGAAGAAAAAATCTCCCAGTGCGGTGAAATTTCCGCGCAGCGGGACAAGGTGGAAATCAGCCTGTTTCTCAAAGCGCTGAAAATCGGTATCCCTGTGCTGGGCATTTGCCGGGGGCTCCAGGTGATGAACGTCGCCCTGGGCGGTGCGCTGTACCAGGATATTGAAACGCAAATGGAAGGGGCGATCAAGCATCCCTGCTATGACACACCCCGGGACAAGGTTCACGAAGTGACCGTGATCGAAAACTCGTTCATTCACCGGATCACCGGCCTCAAGCGGTTCAGCGTCAACAGCCGCCATCATCAGGGCATCAAGCGCCTGGGGCACGGCCTGGTGGCCACGGCCTATTCCATGGACGGGCTGATCGAAGCCGTGGATTATCCCCAGGAGAGGTTTGTCACGGCAATCGAGTGGCATCCCGAATCCCTCAGCGACCGCTTTCCCGAAGCCCGGGCCATCTTCAACGCTTTCGCGGAGGCATGCGGCAAATGACGGAAATCGCGCTGGTGGCCGATCTGCACGGCAATTGGCCTGCCACGCAGGCGGTTGAGCAGGACATCAAACGCCGGGGCATCCAGCGCATCTGGTGCCTGGGCGACGCGGTGGGCAAAGGCCCGTCGTCGGACAGGACCTTCGACTGGGCGAAGGCCAGCTGTGAATTTATCCTGCAAGGCAACTGGGACGAGGGCGTCGGCAAAAAGATGTTCCCCAAAGACCAGTTCTACTACGACCAGCTGGGCCCGCGCAGGATGCAGGCCCTGGCAGAGCTGCCTTTGGAGCATCACTGCTGGTTTTCCGGGAAGAAAATGCGCCTGTTTCACGGGCGGCCCATCCTGCCGGAGCCTTACTTCGTACACGAGGATCATGACCTGCTGGCTCCCTATTTCGCGCCGGATTTCCAGATCGTGGGATACGGGGACGTACACCGCCAGGGCATGCGGCTGCTGGGGTACGGCTGCTTGCTGTTCAACACCGGCAGCGTGGGCAACGGCTTTGGCATCGCCATGGCGCAGTACGCCATCCTGCGGGGCGAGCCCGACAGCCGGGAAGAAACGGGCCTGGACGTGAATCTGGCGATGGTGCCCTATGACAGGGAGCAGGCCGTGCGGGATACGGAGGAGGCGGGCAGGCGCGGCCTGGTAAACGCGGATTTGTTTATCCAGGAAATCCGGACGGGCCGGTATGCCCGCGGCGCAGGAAGGGGAAACAAGATATGATCCGGTTCGGCCCGGCAGGGAACTCCGATTCTTTTTACGCCCAGGGGTATAAAGCGTCCTGGCAGGCCCCCGCCTGGCTGCGCGGCATGCGGCTGAGCGCTTATGAATATTCCTTCGGCCGGGGCATACAGCTGAGCGAGGACATGGCGGCCAAGATCGCAGGCCATGCCCGGGAAAACGATATTGCCGTCAGCGTCCACGCGCCGTATTTTATCAACCTGTCCAACCCCGACCGGGATAAACTGGAGCGCTCCTTCCGCGACATCACCGACAGCGCCCGGCTTGTAACGCTTTTAGGCGGCGACCGGGTGGTGATCCATGCGGGCGCGGCGATGAAGCTGGAGCGGGAAGAAGCGGTTCAAAACTGCCGGGAGGGTTTACTGGAAGCCTATCGGCGGCTGGACGATCTGGGCCTTCCCCAGGTTCATCTGTGCCCCGAGACCATGGGCCGTCCCAGCCAGATCGGGAATTTGCGGGAAACGCTGGATTTCTGCCTGCTGGATGAGCGTTTCGTCCCCTGCATCGACTTCGCCCACCTCCACGCTCTGGGCCAGGGGGCGCTGAACGCGCCGGAGGATTTTGCCGCCGTGCTGGATGAGATCCAGCGCAGCCTGGGCATGGAACGCGCCCGGGCCATGCACGTCCATTTCTCCGCCATCGAATTCGGCCGCTCCGGGGAAAAGCGCCACCGCACCTTCGCCGAGGAAAAATACGGCCCCCGCTTTGAACACCTCGCTCCCCTCCTGAAAGAGCGCGGCTACGCCCCCCGGGTCATCTGCGAATGCCACGGCACCATGGCCGAGGACGCCCGGACGATGATGGAAATTTTCCAGGCACTGTAATTTACCAAGCAAAAAGACCGCCGAAGCGGTCTTTTTGCTGTTTTATCAGGGGTTCTGCGACAGTCACTTCTTAGTACATCCCGCCCATGCCGGGGTTGCCGGCGGGAGCGGCGGGTTCGGGCGCGGGAATGTCGGTGACCAGGGATTCGGTGGTCAGCACCATGGCGGCCACGGAGGCGGCGTTCTGCAGGGCGGAACGGGTCACCTTGGTGGGGTCGATGATGCCGCGCTCGATCATGTCCACATATTCACCCTTCAGGGCGTCGTAGCCGTAACCGGCCTTTGCGCTGCGGCGGATGTTCTCGATGATCACGGCGCCGTCGATGCCGGCGTTCACGGCGATCTGGCGCATGGGCTCTTCCATGGCGCGGAGCACGATCTCAACGCCGGTCTTGGCGTCGCCGGTGTTCTTTTCCACCACGGCCTGCACCTTTTCGACAGCGTTCAGCAGGGCCACGCCGCCGCCGGGCACGATGCCTTCTTCCACAGCCGCGCGGGTAGCGGCCAGGGCGTCTTCAATGCGCATCTTGCGCTCTTTCATTTCGATCTCGGTCGCCGCGCCGACCTGAATCACAGCCACGCCGCCGGCCAGCTTCGCCAGGCGCTCCTGCAGCTTTTCACGGTCGTAATCGCTGGTGGTTTCGGCGATCTGGGCCTTGATCTGGCCCACGCGGTTCTGGATCTCCTGCTTGTCGCCCGCGCCGTCGATGATGGTGGTGTTTTCCTTATCCACCTTCACCTGATGGGCCTGGCCCAGCATATCCACGGTAGCTTCCTTCAGCTCCAGGCCCAGCTCCTGGCTGATGACCTGGCCGCCGGTCAGGATGGCGATATCCCGGAGCATTTCCTTGCGGCGGTCGCCGAAGCCGGGGGCTTTGACGGCAACGCAGGTGAAGGTTCCGCGCAGCTTGTTCACCACCAGGGTGGCCAGGGCTTCGCCTTCCACATCCTCGGCGATGATGAGCAGCTTCTTGCCGGCCTGCACCACCTGCTCCAGCACGGGCAGGATCTCCTGGATGTTGCTGATCTTCTTATCGGTGATCAGGATGTAGGGGTTATCCAGCTCGGCCACCATTTTGTCGGTGTCGGTGACCATATAAGCGGAAGCGTAGCCGCGGTCAAACTGCATGCCTTCCACGGTGGTCAGCTCGGTCTTCATGGTCTTGGATTCTTCCACGGTGATGACGCCGTCCTTGCCGACCTTTTCCATGGCGTCGGAAATCAGCTGGCCGATGGTCTCGTCACCGGCGGAAATGGAAGCCACCTGGGCGATGGCCTGCTTGCCGCTGATGGGGCGGGAGATTTCCTTCAGGCCTTCCACGGCGGCGGCGGCGGCTTCCTCGATGCCCTTTTTGAGCACCATGGGGTTGGCGCCGGCGGCCAGGTTCTTCAGCCCTTCGCGCACGATGGCCTGGGCCAGCAGGGTGGCGGTGGTGGTGCCGTCGCCGGCCACGTCGTTGGTCTTGGTGGCGACTTCTTTGATCAGCTGGGCGCCCATGTTTTCAAAGGGATCTTCCAGCTCGATTTCCTTGGCGATGGTCACGCCGTCATTGGTGATGAGGGGAGCGCCGTATTTCTTGTCCAGCACCACGTTGCGGCCTTTGGGGCCCAGGGTGATCTTCACAGTGTTCGCCAGAGCGTTGATACCGGATTCCAGAGCGCGGCGTGCGTCCTCGCCGTATTTCAGCTGCTTTGCCATAATCAATCAGTCTCCTTCTTTTTTTCAGTTCAAAATTCCGGGTGATTCGTTCCAGGCTCCAGCGATCAGCCCTCGTTTCGGCTTATACCTGTTTCGCTTGGAACGCTGATATACTTTATTCTACTACCGCAAGAATATCGCTCTGCCGCACAATGATGATTTCCTCACCGTCCAGCTTCACTTCGGTGCCCGCATACTTGGAATAAATCACCTTCTGGCCGGGCTTCACCTGCATGGCGACTTCCTTGCCGTCCACCATGCCGCCGGGGCCGACGGCCAGCACTTCCGCCATCTGGGGCTTTTCCTTGGCGGCGCTGGTGAGGATGATGCCGCTCTTGGTGGTTTCTTCCGCTTCCACATTCTTGATGACCACACGGTCAAACAAAGGCTTAATGTTCATAAGGCTCCTCCTTGCAATTGATCACGATTTTCGGGATTTGTTAGCACTCATAATCATTGAGTGCTAAACGATCCTTGCATAGTGTACTTCATAAACGGATTTGGTGCAAACGCTCTTTTCCTGAATTTCCGGAATTTTCTCTGGTATTTTGAATCTATAAGCAAATTAACATGTTTTATTCCATATTTTCTTTAAATTTCTTCTGTTTTTGTAAGATTTTGATTTTTGCTTTCAAGAAGAGGCGCGCTGTGTTACAATAGTGCGGGCCATGAATGCTTTGATAAAGGGAGGAAAGAGGAATGCTTTCCGCGCTGCTGCTTTCCTGGTATGACGAACACAGGCGCGTCCTGCCCTTTAGGGGCACGAAGGACCCCTACCGCGTATGGGTCAGCGAGATCATGCTCCAGCAGACCCGCACCGAAACGGTAGGGGCGTATTACACCCGCTTTCTTGAACGCTTCCCGGACGTGTTCGCCCTGGCGGACGCGCCGGAGGAGGACGTGCTCAAATGCTGGGAGGGCCTGGGCTACTATTCCCGCGCCCGGAACCTGCACAAAACGGCGAAGGAAGTGGCGGAAACATATCAAGGGCAATTCCCCGCCGATTTGGAGCTGCTCCGCGCCCTGCCCGGCGTGGGGGATTACACTGCCGCAGCGGTGGCCTCCATCGCCTTTGGCCTGCCCGCCCCCGCCATGGATGGCAACCTCACCCGCGTACTGTCCCGTGTTCACGGCGTGCGGGAGGATGTGGATATTCCGGCGGTAAAACGGCACTTGGCAGAATTGGCCCGGGAGGACATGCCCGGCGCCCGCTGCGGGGATTTCAACCAGGCGCTGATGGACTTGGGGGCCACGGTGTGCGTCCCCGGCACACCTGATTGCGAAGCCTGTCCCTTCAGGCCCCTGTGCAGCGCTTACCGGGAAGGCGACGCGGAAACCCTCCCCGTCAAAGCCGCCGCCAAGCCGCCCAAGGATGTATCCATGGCCGTGGCGCTGATCACCTGCCGGGGCAGGGTCTGGATGAATCAGAGGAAGGAAACGCTGCTGAAAAACCTGTGGGTGTATCACCTGACCGAAGGATCCGACAGCCGGGCGGACGCTGAAAAAGCATTGAAGCCATTGGGAATACGCGCTGCTTATATCAATGAGCTCGGCAAAGCCCGGCATATCTTCACCCACCGGGTCTGGCATATGACGCTGCTCCATTATGCGGCTGAATCCACGGACTGCAGGGAGGGCCGCTTCGTGACGCTGAATGAAATGAACGCCCTGCCCATTCCCACCGCCATGCGGGCGGCAAAGGAAAACGCGGTCCAATTGCTGACGCCTTTGATCACACCGGTGGACGAAGCCACGCTTCCCGCCGCCGCTGCCGCCTATGCCGAAAGCTGGCAGGAAAGCCACGCCGCCCACTGCACCAGAGATTTTTTGCAAAAGCATAGCTCATCTTATATGGAAGAAAAGCTGCGGGAGCATCTCCGCCAGGGGCGGTGTGTGTATTCCATCGCCCAGTGCGGCGCTGCTGCGGGCGCGCTGGTGCTGGACAAAGCAAAGAATGAGATCATTTCCCTGTATATCCGGCCCGCGCATCAGGGCCTCGGCCTGGGGAAAGCCGCCGTCCGCTTCGCGGTGGACGCATTGGACCGGGCCCGTCCCATGCATGTCACGGTGCTTTGCGGCAATGAACGCGCTATCAGCCTGTATGCCTCCTTCGGATTCACTGAAATCGCGGAAACCCGCGTGCTGGACGCCGAAAGGGACCTGGCCGAGGAGGACAGGATACGGAAAGCAGGAGGATGATTTTGTGAAGCTGGAGCTTTTGAAATTGCGTTTTACCGTATGCCAGTTGGAAAACACCGAACAGGCGGATTGTACAGCGCCTTTCACCTTTTTAGCGAAAACGGACGAGGAAGTGTCCCTGGTCTGCCCGGCTGCCTCCTGCCCCGGCGGCGCGCTGAACCGGCAGGACGGCTGGCGCTGCCTGCGGGTTGTTGGCGCGCTTGATTTTTCGTTGGTGGGCATTCTGGCGAAAATCGCCGCCTGCCTGGCGGAAGCCCGGGTACCGCTGTTCGCCGTATCCACCTACAATACGGATTATATCCTCTTTCGGGAAGAATTCACCCAAACCGCGCTGAACGCCTTAACAAACGCCGGATACGAAATCATCGAAGAATAAACAACTGAATCATGATCCCTGTAACGTTTTCTTCTTTCATGCGACAAATTGGGTGAAAGGAGGTGGGGACGTGCTGGACGCGGACACAGTATACCGGGAATACCGCGAGCTGGTATATGGCTACCTGTACCGCTTATGCCGGGACAGCGGGCTATCCGAAGAACTGACCCAGGAAACGTTTTTCCAAGCCGTCAGGCAATGGAATCGGTTCCGGGGCGAGAGCGGCATCGGCACTTGGCTGTGCGCCATCGCGCGGAACCAGTTTTATTCCGCGCTGCGCAGGCCCAATCCGGTTCTGACGGAAGAAGTCCCGGAGCAGACGACGCCGGGTTTTGCCGACGCCGTAGCCGACCACAGCCTGGCCATGGGCGCGTACCGGGCCCTCCACGACCTGCCGGAGCCCTACCGGGAGGTGTTCACCCTGCGGACGTTCTGCGAGCTCAAACACGCGGAAATCGCGGAACTGTTCGGGAAGTCGGAAAGCTGGGCGCGGGTGACCTGCTACCGCGCGAAACAAATGCTGTCCGAAGCCATGAAAGGAGAAAAAGCATGAATAAGGAATGTGAAATCGCCAGGGACTTGATGCCCCTGGTGCTGGACGAGGTCGCAAGCGGCGGCAGCAAAACGCTGGTGTACGATCACGTGGTCGGCTGCGCGGAGTGCGCGGCGTATATGGACAAACTGAAAAATGACATGCCCGCCCCGGACGAAAGCAGGCAGGAAGAAGAAAAGCAGGCGTTTGCCCAGGCCACGGAAAAACTGAAAAAGAAAAAGCGCCAGCGCGTTTTGCGCAGCGTTCTTCTTGGGGCGCTGGCCGCCTGTGTATTGCTGATAGCGGGATACTTCGGCTATTGGCAAATCACGGGCTTGAAATCACAGATTCCCTTGGACGCATACGACATTTCCCTGGCCCGGCTGGAGGACGGCTCCATCGTGGTGACGGCGGACTATCACGGCAGCAGGACGCCATTGTATGCCACGTCGTTTTTTGAGGATTTGATCGGCGATAAGCGGGGCGTGACAGAGTACATCGGGATGGAGAAATACTGGATCTCCCATGAAATGGAGTATCCCATGCAGAACGGCTCACCCATCAGCTTCTCGGCTGATTATCTGGAGCGGCACAGTATTCAGGAGATCCGCCAGGGCACGCCCAAGGATTACAGGACTGTCTGGAAAAAGGGCGACAGCATTCCCGCCGCGTCCCCGGAGATGGAGGAATTCTATTTCTGGCTGGGAGAATGGGACAGAATGTACGACCGTTTGAGCGAAACAACGGATGAAGTCATCCGCTTTGGTAGCGAGGCCATCCAGACCCGCTTCATGCTGCTCCGCCAGGCGATTGAAGCGGCGGAGTCCATTGTGCCCGAGTGGCAGCCCTGGGTGGGCATGGATGTAAAGCCCCTTGACGAAAACACCAGGAAGTGGCTGCTGGACGGCGCGGAGGAATAAGGCTTACCATAAGATAAAAACGCCGCGAAAGCTCGCGGCGCTTTGTTATTTCAGGGATCATTTGGCTTCCAGGGCTTTGTAGGTCACAGCGGCCAGGGCAGCGCCCACCAGCGGGCCCACGATGAACACCCACAGGTCAGCGATTGGCGCGGCGTTGCCGCTGAACATGGCCACCAGGGCGGGGCCGAAGGAACGGGCGGGGTTGACGGATGTGCCGGTGAGGCCGATGCCCAGGATATGCACCACCACCAGGGTCAGGCCGATCACCAGGCCGCCGAAGGAGCCGTGGCCGGCTTTCTTGCTGGTCACGCCCAGGATAGCGATGACGAAGATGAAGGTGAGCACGATTTCAACGATCAGGCCGGCCACGGCGTTTCCGCCCACGCCCGCCAGGCCGTTGGCGCCAAAGCCGCCGGTCTTGTCCTCCACGCCGCCCATACCAAAAATCAGCGCCAGGATGCCGGACCCTGCCAGCGCGCCCACGCACTGGGACACCACGTAGCCGATGAATTCACCCGCGCTCATGCCGCCGGAAAGTAGCACGCCCAGGGAGACGGCGGGATTGATATGGCAGCCGGAGATGTTTCCGATGGAATAAGCCATGGCGACGATGGTCAGGCCGAAAGCCAGCGCCGTCAGGATATAGCCGCCGCCGTTGACTGCGTCACAGCCCACCAGCATGGCGGTGCCGCAGCCAAGGATCACCAGGACCGCGGTGCCGATGCACTCCGCCAGATACTTTTTCATGGAAGAATCCTCCTTTTATTTCTATGCGCATTTTGTACGCGTTGTAATTATATCACGCCCCCAGGAAAACACGCAAGAATTTACAGGAAAAAAGCAGGCGCGCGGAAACGAACCTGCTTTTGGAATACTGGTTTTTTATCCGATTTCAGCGCCGTCTGGCATGATGGGGTCAGCCGTCAGCAGGCGGAGGGTTTCGGTGCCGTCGGGGTTCTTCGCCACGGCGGAAAGCAGCATACCCTGGCTTTCGATGCCCATGATCTTCCGGGGGGCCAGGTTTGCCAGCAGCACCAGGTTCTTGCCGATCAAATCCTCGGGATTGTGGAACTTGGCGATGCCGGAGAGCACGGTGCGCTCCTCATCGCCCAGCGACAGGCGGAATTTCAGCAGCTTGTCGCTCTTCTCCACCCGCTCACAGGCGATGACCCGCGCCACGCGCAGCTTCACCTTTTCAAAGTCGCCAAAGCCGATGCAGCCTTCGGGGATCTCTTCCTTCTTTTTTTCCTTCTTTTCAGCCTTCTGCTCCTTCTTTTCCTGCTTGGCTTCGGCCTTTTCTTCCTTCCCTTCGCCGGGATTCAGGGCTTCCATTTCCTTTTTGATGTCGATGCGGGGGAACAGGGCTTCGCCCTTGCAGACCTTGATGCCGGCGGGCAGCTTGCCGAAGGCGTCCAGGGATTCCCAGGTTTTCAGCGCTTCGTCGGCCACGCCCAGCTGCTCAAAAATCCGGGCCGGTGTGGTGGGCATGAAGGGATAGATCAGCACGGCCACGAACCGGACGCATTCGGCCAGGGTCAGCAGCACGTTCGCCAGCCGGTCCTTCTTCGCCTCGTCCTTGCCCAGCACCCAGGGCTGGGTCAGGTCGATGTATTTATTGCACTCGCCGATGACCTTCCAGATTTCGGAAAGCGCCTGGGAGTATTGCAGCTTGTCCATCTGCTCCTCCACCAGCCTGGGCAGGGCGGCGCAATGCTCCTTAAGCGGCACGTCCGCTTCGGCGTCATTAGCGTCGGTCCAGGCCGGCAGGATGCCGCCAAAGTACTTTTCGATCATGGCCACCGTGCGGCTGACCAGGTTGCCCAGGTCATTGGCCAGGTCGGCGTTCATGCGGGTGAGGAAGGCCTCGTTGGTGTAGTTGCCGTCCGCGCCGAAGGGCATTTCGCGCAGCAGGTAATAGCGCAGGGCGTCCGCACCGTAGCGGGCCACGATGGGCTGGGGGTACACCACGTTGCCCTTGGACTTGCTCATCTTGTCGTTGCCGAACAGCAGCCAGCCGTGGGCAAACACCTGCTTGGGCAGGGGCAGGCCCAGGGCATGGAGCATGATGGGCCAGTAGATGGTATGGAACCGCACGATTTCCTTGCCCACCAGATGCACGTCGGCAGGCCAGTATTTCTGAAACAGCTCGTCGTGGTCGGTGGCATAGCCCAGGGCGGAAATGTAGTTGGACAGCGCGTCGATCCACACGTACACCACGTGCTTTTCGTCAAAGTCCACCGGCACGCCCCACTTGAAGCTGGTGCGGGAAACGCACAGATCCTGCAGGCCGGGCTTGAGGAAATTGTTCAGCATTTCGTTGGCGCGCTTGGCGGGCTGGATGAAATCGGGGTGGGTTTCGATGTAGTTAATCAGCCAGTCCTGGTATTTGCTCATGCGGAAGAAATAGCTTTCCTCCTGCATGGCCTCCACGGGGCGTCCGCAGTCCGGGCAGCACTTCACGCCGTCCTTTTCCACCACCTGCGTGGGCGTCCAGAAGGACTCGCAGGGAGTACAGTACAGCCCTTCGTAAGCGCTCTTGTAGATGTCGCCCTGCTCATAAAACCGGCGGAAGATTTTCTGGACCACCTTTTCGTGGCGCTCCTGGGTGGTGCGGATGAAATCGTCGTACTCGATTTCCATCAGCTTCCACAGTTCCTTTGTGTTCGCTACGATCTCGTCCACATACGCCTGGGGCGTCACGCCCTTTTCCTCGGCCTTGCGCTCGATTTTCTGGCCATGCTCGTCGGTGCCGGTGAGGAAGTAGGCGTCGTAGCCCGTCAGGCGCTTGAACCGGGTCATGGCGTCAGCCGCCACGGTGGTATAGGTGTGGCCGATGTGCATGTTGCCCGAGGGATAGTAGATGGGCGTGGTGATGTAATAGGTTTTTTTGTCCATGGGGACCCCCTCCTTTTTTACTGATGCGCGGGATGAAAAAAGCCCCCGCATCTTGATTCGATGCAGGGGCGTAATTGTCCTTACGCGGTACCACCCTGGTTTACGCGCTTTCCGCATGAAAACGCGCCTTCATTCCGCGGATATCGGCGCTGCCCGGCGAGGGCTGAACGTGCTTGCCCCCGCGCGCTCCGGGGCCATGTTCCCGCCCATCCCGCCGCCGCCTTTCACCTTCCGCGGCTCTCTTTCGGGCGTTCCCAAGCGGTACTCTCCCCTTCCTCGCGTGTATGCCTATCTTACCGATTTATCGCCGGTTTGTCAAGGGTTTTATTGCGGAAGCGGCGGAGGCGCCATTGGACGAAACAGGGAGCTTGTGGTATACTGAGGATGAGCGCACGGGCGAAGCCGTGGCGCGTGTCGGCGGCTTCCGTTAGGGAAAGACGCCGACCATCATGGTATGATTATGATGATAAACAGCATCCCATCGCATGGAGGAAAGGAGCAGTCCCATGATTTACGTTACGTCGGATCTGCACGGCTTCCCGCTGCCGGATCTGCTGCGCCTGCTGGAGCAGGCGCGCTTTTCAGACGCGGACGACCTGATCGTGCTGGGGGATGTGATCGACCGGAACGGCGGCGGCGGTGTGGAAACCCTGCGCTGGATGCTTCAGCAGGCCAACGTGCGCATGATCCTGGGCAACCACGAGGCCATGCTGCTTTCCTGCCGTTTCCTGTTTGACGGCAGCGCAGGCGGGAGCCTGGCCCAGCTTGATATGGAGAAAAAGAGGCTGCTGCATGTCTGGATGAAGAACGGCGCGGAGCCCACCATCCTGTCGCTTCGCAGGCTGTTTCTTGAGGACGGGGAAAGCGCCAGGGGCATCCTGGAATATCTGGAGGAAGCGCCGCTGTATGAAACGCTGGAAACACAGGGCAGGCGTTATCTTCTGACCCACGCCGGGCTGGGCCGCTTCGCGCCGGAAAAGCGCCTTTCGGAATACGCGCCGGAGGATCTGCTTTGGAACCGCCCGCAGATTGAAGACCGTTATTTCCAGCATACCACGACGGTTTTCGGGCATACGCCCACCCTGTTTTACGGCCCGGAATACGCGGACAGGATGCTGAAAACGCCCACCTGGATCGATATCGATACCGGGGCCGCCGGCGGGCGCTGCCCCATGCTGCTGAAGCTGGGGGAGGAGCAGCCCTTTTATCTGGTTTAGCTTTTTACGTTTCATCCAGCAGCGCCATGAGCCGGTCCACGTTTTCAGGCTTCGTGGCCCAGGACGTGGCAAAGCGGACCACGGAGCTTTCTGCGTCATACTTCTGCCAGAAGGAATACCTCACGCTGCTTTCCAGGCGGGCCAGCTTCCTGTTGCTGACAATGACGAACTGCTGGTTGGTGGGGGAATCGATGAAAAAGCGATAGCCGCGCTGCTCAAAGCCCTGTTTGAGCTTCTTTGCCATGTCGACGGCGTGGCGGCTGATGTCAAAGTACAGGCCGTCCGTGAACAGCGCGTCGAACTGCACGCCTATGAGGCGGCCCTTTGCCACCATCGCCCCGTGCTGCTTGATGTGGGTAATGAACCGCTTGGGCGCGCCGTGCCGGGGAAACACCACCGCCTCCCCGCACAAAGCGCCCACCTTGGTGCCGCCGATGTAAAAGGCGTCGCACAGCGCGGCGATGTCGGGCAGGGTCAGGTCGGTTTCTCCGCTCATCAGGCCGTAGCCCAGCCGCGCGCCGTCCAGGAACAGGGGGATGTCGTATTCCCTGCATACTTTATGCATTTCTTCCAGCTCTTTTCTGGTGTACAGCGTGCCGTACTCGGTGGGATGCGAAATATAGACCCCGCCGGGATAAACCATGTGGGGATAGGTGGGGTCCGCGTAGAAATCCCGCAGGTACGCCTTCAGCTCGCCCGCGTCGATCCTGCCCTCATGGGCGGGCAGCGTCAGCACCTTATGGCCGGTGTACTCGATGGCCCCCGCTTCGTGGACGTTCACATGCCCCGTTTCGGCGGCGATCACGCCCTCCGTGCCGTGCAGCAGGCCGTCCAGCACCACCTGGTTGCTTTGGGTGCCGCCCACCAAAAAGAAAATGTCCGCCTCCGGGTCCCCCAGGGCAGCCCGGATCTTTTCTTTGGCGCGGAGGGAGTATTCGTCCTCGCCGTAGCCCACCTGCTGAACGAAATTGGTATCCGACAAAGCCTGCAACAGCTTGGGATGCGCCCCTTCGGAATAATCGTTTTCAAATGAAAGCATGGTTCAACCTCCCGTTTCTGCTGGTTTCTTCCGCCATTAAACCACGCTTTTGAGATGCCGTCAAGCGCGCGGACGGCGTTTTTCTTTATAAATATGTATTTTGGGCTTCATTCGGGCTGATTCCCCATTGACAAGGAAAGCGCCCGGTTATATAATGATGTATATTCATGCAGAAATGAAAGAAATCTGCATGAATATACAGAAATGAAAGGAACAGGGGATGTGCCGATGAATCTGAAGGGACGGAGTTTTTTGACGCTGATGGATTATACGCCGGAAGAGATATCCTATCTGCTGGATCTGGCCGCGGATTTGAAGGCGAAGAAAAAAGCGGGCATCGCCCACCGGATGCACGAGGGAAAAAACGTGGCCCTGATTTTTGAGAAGACCAGCACCCGCACCCGCTGTTCCTTTGAGGTGGCGGCGGCGGACCTGGGGATGCACTCCACTTACCTGGACCCCGCCGGCAGCCAGATCGGCAAAAAGGAAAGCATCGCCGACACCGCCCGGGTGCTGGGAAGGATGTATGAGGGCATCGAGTACCGGGGGTACGGCCAGGAAATCGTGGAAGCGCTGAAAAAATATTCAGGCGTGCCGGTGTGGAACGGGCTGACCAACGAATACCACCCCACCCAGATCCTGGCTGACTTCCTCACCATCCGGGAGCACTTCGGCGGCTTGCAGGGCAAAAAGCTGGTATATTACGGCGACGCCCGCTATAACACGGGCGATTCCCTCATGATCGGCTGCGCCAAAATGGGGATGCGGTTCGTGGCCTGCGCGCCGAAAGCCTACTTCCCGCCCGCTGATTTGACCGCCCAGTGCCAGGCCATCGCCGCCGAAACCGGGGGAACCATTGATTTCATCGAAGACCCCATCGCCGCCGCAAAGGGCGCGGACGTGGTCTATACCGACGTATGGGTATCCATGGGCGAGCCGGACGCGGTCTGGGCGGAACGCATCAAGGCCCTTCTGCCTTACCAGGTGAACGCCGCCGTCATGGAAGCCGCCGGGCCCCAGTGCCGTTTCATGCACTGCCTGCCCTCCTTCCACGACCTGAACACCGGTATCGGGAAACAGATTTATGAGAAGTTCGGCCTCACCGCCATGGAAGTGACCGACGATGTGTTTGAAGGCCCCCAGTCCATCGTCTTTGACGAAGCCGAAAACCGGATGCACACCATCAAAGCCGTCATGGCGGCGACGCTGTAGGGGGACGTGAGCTTTCTCTGCGTCAGAGAAAGCGCCGAAGAGACCGATAAGGAGTACGCCGCAAATGTATCCCAATCGAACGGAAGCAAACGAACTGCTAAAAGAAGCTGAAACACGTAATCCCGGACCTTGGGGAAATCACAGCAGAACCGTAGCTCACTGTGCCGAAAGAATTGCCCTGTTTTCCGGTATGGATTCAGAAAAAGCATATGTGCTTGGGTTAATGCATGATATTGGGAGGCGTTTCGGAAAAAGGCATTTAGGGCACGTAGCTGACGGATACTCATATATGATTTCTTTGGGATATGACGACGCCGCAAGAATTTGCCTGACTCATTCCTTTCATGGGCAGACGATAGATGATTATATCGGAAATTTTGATACCTCAGAAGAAGAAACCAACCTGATCAGAACTAAACTGCAGGAAACAGGCTGCGATGATTATGACAGATTGATTCAGCTTTGCGATGCCATATCCGGTGCCGACGGCGTCATGGACATGATCGAAAGAATGAATGATGTGAAGAAACGCTATGGGGCATACTCTCCGGAAAAATGGAATGCGAATCTTGCTTTGAAAAAATACTTTGAACAAAAAATGGGCAAGGATTTGTATGAAGCAGTTGAGAAAGATACTTTTATTCCCTGTGCGGAGTAGATGATTCCATTGATTCCGACTCGTAAGAAAAGGATGGTAAAAACTTATGCCAAGAGACAAGTCAATCCACAAGGTCATGGTGATCGGTTCCGGGCCCATCGTCATCGGGCAGGCGGCGGAGTTTGACTACGCCGGGGCCCAGGCGTGCCGGGTGCTCAAGGAGGAAGGGCTGGACACCGTGCTGGTGAACTCCAACCCCGCCACCATCATGACCGACCAGCATTTGGCCAACGAAATCTATCTGGAAGCCCTGAACGCGGAGACTGTGGCGCGGGTGATCGAGAAGGAGCGCCCGGACGGGCTGCTGGCGGGCCTGGGCGGGCAGACCGGCCTGACCATCGCCATGCAGCTCAAGCGCAGCGGCGTCCTGGAAAGGTACGGCGTTAAGCTGCTGGGCACCGACATCGACGGCATCGACAAGGCGGAGGACCGGGAGCTGTTCCGGGAAACCATGGCGGCCATCGGCCAGCCCTGCGTGCCATCGGCCATCGCCCAGGACGTGGATACCGCCCTGAAGATCGCGGCGGAGATCGGCTATCCCATCATCGTGCGGCCCGCCTTCACCCTGGGCGGCACCGGCGGCGGCATCGCCGACACCCCGGAGGAGCTGAAAACCATCGCCAAGACCGGCCTGGACATGTCCCCCATCACCCAGATATTGGTGGAAAAGTGCATCGCGGGCTGGAAGGAAATCGAGTTTGAAACCATGCGGGACGCTACGGGCTGCGCGGTGAGCGTATGCTCCATGGAAAACATCGACCCCGTGGGCGTGCACACCGGCGATTCCATTGTCGCCGCCCCCGCCCTGACCCTGAACGAGCGGGAGTTTTCCATGCTGCGGCAGGCGGCGCTGGACATCGTGGCGGCCATCGGCATCGTGGGCGGCTGCAACTGCCAGTTTGCTTTGAAGCCGGACGGCAGCGAATACGCGGTCATTGAAGTGAACCCCCGCGTCAGCCGTTCTTCGGCCCTGGCTTCCAAAGCCACGGGCTATCCCATTGCCAAGATCACCACCCGGCTGGCCCTGGGCTACACCCTGGCGGAAATCAGGCATCCGGTCACCGGTTTCTCCCTGGCGGGCTTTGAGCCTGCGGTGGATTATATCGTGGTGAAGTTCCCCAAGTGGCCCTTTGACAAGTTTGCCGGTTCCAGCCGGAGGCTGGGCACGCAGATGAAGGCCACGGGCGAGGTCATGTCCATCGCGCCAACCTTTGAGGCGGCCATGATGAAGGCCGTCCGGGGGGCGGAGATCGGCCTGGACACCCTGAACGCCGAAGCGCTGAACGGCAGGCCCGTCCGGGAACGCTTAGCCGCCCAGGACGACCGGCGCATCTTCACCGTGTTTGAAGCCCTCAAGGCGGGGGTATCCATCGACGAGATTTACCGGATCACCATGATCGACCCCTATTTCCTCAAGAAGCTGAAGAACCTGGCGGATTATGAAGAAAAGCTGGCAAGGGAAGGGGCCACGGCGGAAAACGTGCTTGCGGGCAAGGAGCTGGGCTATCCCGACGCCGCCATCCTGCGCATCAGCGGGGCAAAGGAAATCCCCGCCACGCCCTTTGCCTTCCAGATCGTGGAAACCTGCGCCGCCGTGTTCGGCACTGAGCGGCCCTACTTCTATTCCTCGGTGGGCGAACCCTGCCAGAGCCGCCCTTTCCCCCGCAGCGGGAAGCCTGTGGTGATGGTGCTGGGGTCGGGGCCCATCCGCATCGGGCAGGGGATCGAGTTTGACTACAGCTCGGTGCACTGCGTGTGGACGCTGCAGGAAATGGGGTACGACGTGGTCATCGTCAACAACAAC
>JAFZOG010000160.1 GCA_017550745.1 Clostridia bacterium
CGATCCGGTAATAGTGTTTGACCAAATCATGGAGGAGATTGGAATAGAAAAGTACCTGAAGCCGGATCAGGCATGGACGTGGCTGGGAAGGCCGAGGTATAATCGGGTCAGAATGCTAAAAACTGTCTTGTATGGGTTTATATGTCTCTTTCCGGCCTGTTTGAATACCAGGGGCAATATTTCCTGATGGTGAAGGACAGAAACAAGCTATCCAGCCCTCAGCGCATCCTGTTCCGGTTCGATTTGGAAGGCAATCTGCTCAGCCAAACGGAAATCGTGTTCGACCAGATGAACGAAACCTACGGCTGCTGGCCGGTACCGACAGAAAGCGGCTTATGGTTCCTGACGGACGACCGGACGGAGGATGATGATTTTCAAGGAAATGGACACCGTGGATATGTGGCTGGTGAAAGCGCCTGTGACGTGATAAAAAAGCAAAACAATTTCCGGAAAGCCAGTCAGGAAATGAAAATCAATTTCCCCTCCGCATTTGTGTTATGATTGCCCCAGCAGGAAATACCTGCTATAATTGAAGCCGGATATGGCTTCATAACATGAAGGAGGAACGGCATCGTGCAATCTCTGGAAAGCGTCAGCAAATTGATCGCTTTGGTGCTCCGCCATAAACCGGAAGCGCTGAGTCTGCGCATGGACGGTCATGGCTGGATATCCACTGCGGATCTGATTGAAAAACTGAATGGGCGGCAGCCCTTTACCATGGAAATGCTGGAAGAAATCGTTCGGACGGACAATAAACAGCGCTATTCATTTAATTCAGACAAAACAAAAATACGCGCGAATCAGGGCCACTCGATTCCGGTTGACCTGGAATTGCTCCCTCTGGAGCCCCCGGCCGTTCTCTGGCATGGGACCGGAGAAAAATATGTGGAAAGCATCAACCAAAAAGGACTGCTGAAGCAGAGCAGGCAATACGTGCATCTGACTGACAATCACGATACCGCCATCGCCGTCGGCAAACGGCATGGAAAGCCTGTCGTTTATGCCGTTGACGCACATGCTATGTGGCAGGAAGGATATGCTTTCTTCCGCTCTGAGAACGGCGTGTGGCTGACAGATCATGTTCCTGCTGCTTTTTTGCATATATCATGAATAAAAGAGGTATAGCCGATGTTTATCATGTTCCCTTATTCTTACAAGTACAAAGTATTTGAAAGAGCGCCCTTCGCTACCAGGAAAAGCCAGCGTTTAGCTTCCGCCACAGCATGGCCGATCTTGTTTTGCTATGCCATTCTGCTGTTCTTTGCTGAGATCATCGCATTCCATGGGATCATCCCCATGGGCGCCGTCTTTCTGGTTTATCTTGTCTCTTTGGCTGCTTTTTTCCTTGGGCTGGGTTCATTCATCAAGTATGAAGAAGAGAAAATAAAAAAGGAAGCGGCGGATGAGTATTCCCATTGCGCAAACATGACACCGGCTGAAATACAGCATCGGGTAAGGAAGTCGCTCGACCAGCATGAGGAACTGGGAATACTTGGCTGGATGCTGGTGATTTGCTCCGTATTATGGTCTCTCACGATCATCAAGGCCAACATTGCGAAAGGCTGCGATTTCCTGACGGTTTTGAATTCCTGTGTAACAGGACTGATTTCAATTACTTTTGGCGCCGCATTGATCGCCTTTGGCCGAAAGAGGTCAATACAACTTGCGGCGTTTGATTGAACGCCGGGCATTCGATGAAACGGGACATACATTTGTACCGCAATCGTTTTTCTTTGAATTATTGACACCCGCGATATTTACGGTTCCTCCCTCAGCTTCTGCTGCTCCGGGTCTTTTGAGCGCGTTCCCTATGAAAGGAATAGGCAGTTTTGATGGCTTTTTATGGAAAAGGATTATTCATCCAGCACCTTTAGGTCACCGCTGGTGGTGCTCACGGTCACTTTGCTTTCACCGTTGCCTATGACCTCATGATAGCTCTTTTGATTGTTATCTTTCCTCTTGTTAAAACTGCCGCTGTTGGTTTTAAAGTCCAGCGTCATGCCGGAGCCGTGGAGGGCGGTCAGCGTCACATCGCCGCTGTTGGAGGAAATCTTTACCTCGCCGCTCTGGTAGAGGCCCATGCTGATGTTCCCCGACGTCGTACGCACCGTGGCGGATGCCGTCTTAACCGCGTCCAGCTTTACCTTGCCCGAAGTAGAGTTGATAGCCATAGAAACAGAAGCGTCGATGGGCCCGGAGGCGATGTCGCCGCTGGTCATATCCAGGGAGACTTTTTCCGCCATGACGTTTTCCATTTTGATATTTCCTGAGGTGCAGCCCGCTTTGAGCTGTTTCTGTATCCGAACGGGTCCTGTCTGTATATTTCCGCTGGTTGACTGAATTTCCATATCCTCCGCATTGACCGCGCCGATCTGGATATTGCCGGAGGTGGCGGTCAGCTTTACGCCTTTCAACTGATGGTCTTTCGCCTTGACTTCTCCGCTGGTTACTTTTACTGTCAGCGAAATATCCTTCGGTATTTCCACCACAATATGTTTTTCCTTGTTTGTCAGGGTGCCGACATAGCCTGATTTCCAATACTGGATGCGCAGGGTGCTTCCGTCCAGCCACCAGCGCATCTGCTGGTCCTGGGACAGCCCTTCCGTGGTTTCGCGGACGGAAAGCTCCGCTTCATCGCTTTCTGTTAGTTCCACACGCCCTGCGGTCCAGTTGATTTCCACCGCGTCCACTGCGAAAGCATTGTAGGTAAAGCTGCCGATCGCGTATCGATCAGCGTTGGGATAGCTGGCGCTCGCTGTGAATCCGCAGCTGCAAAACGTGAAAAGAAAGATAACAAGCATCAATGCGCAAATCAGTTTTTTCAATATTTTCACTCCCTTGACCATCATTTTCGCGTTTTATGCTAATGCGCCCAGCGGCACGATGCCGTCTACAGCGCTGACGCCCAGGCCGGCATCCTCACACATGTAAATATCCTTGCTTTCAAAGCGGCTGCCGCCATGGACAGGGTTGCCCGCGCAGAGCATCGGGCCGTCCAGATCGAATTTCGTGATGACACCCCTGGCACAGGCCAGATGCGCAGCGGCGTTGACAGCCACAGGGCCTTCCAGCATACAGCCGATCATACATTCCGCGCCGTACAGTTCGGCCAATGTGGTAATTTTGAGCGCATTTGTGATGCCGCCGCACTTCATGAGCTTGATGTTCACCAAATCCGCCGCGCCCATCTGCAGGATATTCATGGCGTCCATGGGGCTGAACACGGATTCGTCGGCCAGCACGGGCACGAAGCTGCGCTCGGTGACGTATTTGAGTCCATCCAGGTCATGGGCTTTTACAGGCTGCTCCACCAGTTCGATATCCAGGCCTTTTTCCTGCATCCCGTTCAGGATACGCACGGCCTCCTTGGGCGTCCATGCCTGGTTGGCGTCTATGCGCAGCACGGTTTCAGCGGGTACGGCGGCGCGGATGGCAGCCAGGCGCGCTACGTCCAGCGCCGGATTCACGCCCACCTTCACTTTGATACAGTCAAATCCACGCTGTACGGCGATTTCCGCGTCTCGGGCCATGACCTCCGGCGGATTCACGCTGACAGTAATGTCCGTCATGATGTGTGTTTTCCCGCCGCCTAACAGCCGGAACACAGGCGTTTTCAGCTTTTTGCCGTACAAATCCCATAGCGCCATGTCAACGGCGGCTTTGGCGCTGGTGTTGTGCACCAGCGCGCTTTGAACGCGTTGGGTCGCGCCCTGGAAGTCATCCATATCCCAGCCCAGAATCGCCGGTGCGATGTGGTGCTCGATGGCCCCGCAGATGGCTTCCGACGTGTCGCCGGTGATGACTCCGGTAGGCGGCGCTTCCCCAAAGGCTGTTTCTCCTGTGTCAGCGGTAAGCTTCACGATGATGTCTTCCACGCTGGCCACGGTGCGCAATGCGGTTTTAAACGGCGTTCGCAGGGGAATGGATATCCGGCCCCATTCGATGGATGTGATTTTCATGTTTTCCTCCTATAGCGTATGAATGTTTTTCATGATATACTGTATATTGAAAGAAGGCATTATCATGGATTTTTCAAAACTGTCGGATTATCTGAACCGTCTGCCCCGGGAAGGTGTGCCGGGGTGTGAGATGGTCGTATGGAAGGATCATCGGGAGGTTTTCCGCCATACGGCGGGCGAGGCGAAAGGCGGAGAAACCTACTGGCTTTATTCCGTCACAAAGGTGCTCACCATGACTGTGACCATGCAGCTGATCGAAAAAGGTATGCTGCGTCTGTCCGATCCAGTAGCAGCATATTTGCCTGCCTTCAGCCATCTGACCGTGCAGGACGGGGAGACGGTCCGTCCCGCGAAAACGATGCTGACACTGGAGCATTTGATGGCGATGCAGGGCGGACTGGATTATGACCTGGCCGCGCCTGCTATCCGGCGTAAAATCCGGGAGAGCGGGGGAGACGCGGGCACTGTCGAAATGGTGAACTGCTTCGCGGAAAAGCCATTGCTTTTCGACCCCGGTCAAGGCTTTAAGTACAGCCTATGCCACGACGTGGTGGGGGCCATCGTGGAGGTGATTGCCGGAAAGCCGCTGAGCACCGTCGCCAAGGAAAACGTGCTGGATCCGCTCGGCATCCGAACCCTGACTTTTCATCCGGATGCGGAACAGCTTGCAAAGCTTGCGCCGCAATACACAGTGAACGCTGACATGAAAACTGTTCCTATCGCTAATTGCCGGGACAGCCTGGCCTCCATGCCGCATTATGACAGCGGTGGCAGCGGGCTGATGGGCGATGCGGAAGGCTACATCCTGTTGGCCGACGCACTGGCCAACAACGGAGTTGGAAAAAACGGGAATCGCATCCTCACGGGCGCGTCAATCGACGATATGCGCCGCAACCGGCAGCACGGCGCATCCTGGACAGACTGGGTGAAGGTAAAGCATAAACGGGGTTACGGTTATGGATTGGGCGTCCGTACGCTGATGGACGCTGCTGCTTCCCGCAGCCCCATCGGGGAATTCGGCTGGGACGGAGCTACCGGCGCCTGGGCTATGATGGATCCGGACAATCACATTGGCGCTTTCTACGTTCAGCATGTGCTGAACATGAACCGGGCGTATTACGAATTTCACCCCGCGATTCGGGATCTATTATATGAATCCCTGGCGTAAACTAAGCTATTCCTCCAAACAGCTTCTTTGCCAGCATAGCCGCCCCCCGGGCAGCCGGGAAGCGCGGCTCAATGACGCTGACGCCGGGAAGTTCCTTTCGCAGCCGCTTCGCCACGCCGGTTTTGATGACCTCATAGTATTGGAAAATGCTTCCGAAAAACGCCAGTTCACCTCCGGTCATGCCGATTTTGCGCCATGACGCGACGGCCAGCTCAGATAAATCCAGTACAGCGCTTTCCGCGATGGCCAGCGCTGCCTGATCCTGCTTTTCCAGCGCCTGCAGAAGGAGTGGGGCCAGCGCGCCGATATCTTTTTTCCCTGTGCCAGGGGAATAGAGCCAGGTGATCAGGCTGGAAATATCACAAATCTGCAACGCCTGAAACGTCAGTTCCGTCAGGCAAGTAGCCGGACCCCGCCCGTCAAACGCCCGCACAACTGCCGCCAGAATGCCGCGCCCCAAGGCATAGCCGCTGCCGCCGTCGTCGATGAGATAACCGTAGCCGCCGGTGCGGAAAGGATTTCCCGCGGGATCCCTTCCGTAGCAGACAGCCCCCGTTCCGGCGATCAGAATCGCGCCGTGTCCCCGGATCGCGCCTGCCAATGCAATTTCATGGTCGCCCAGCAAACGGAATGGCCCGGGATAACCGGTTGAACGCACCGCATTCTCAACGAAGTCTGCCGCGTGCAGGTTGCTGATGCCGGCCATCCCGGCGATAAGTCCCTTGCAGGCATCCAGCCCGCCGGGCAGCAGCGCCATCCACTGTACAGCGTCAGAAATGGTTTTTTGCACGATTTCCCGGCTCGCTCCGTTAGGATTCATCGGGCCGAACACGTTTTCCCGGATGACGCTTCCGCTTTCGTCAAGGGCCAGCACTTTGGTCGAACTGCCGCCGCCGTCCCATCCACAGTAATACATGGTTATCGGTTCTCCTTGTTCATACCGACTGCCTGGGCGATCCGCCCGTCCGCCGCACGGAGCGCAGTCCGCGCCGCTTCCGCGTCCAAGTTCAGCAGCAGCATCACAATGGCTGTTTTGCAGGAAAAGCCGCACTGCTTCAGCGTTGCCTGGGCAGTATCCTCGCTTGCGCCGGTGGCGGCGCAGACGATGGAAATCGCCCGCCGCACCAGCTTTTGATTGGTCGCCTGCACATCCACCATCAGGTTTCCGTAAACCTTGCCCATTTTGATCATCACGCAGGTGGACAGCATATTCAGTACCAGCTTCTGGCAGGTGCCGCTTTTCATGCGGGAGGAACCGGTAACGACCTCAGGCCCGGGAACAGGGTCGATGGTGATATCCGCGTGGCAGGACATTTCGCTGTTGCGGCAGCAGGTAAGGGCAATGACCGGCGCGCCAAGGGAGCGCGCGTAATCCATCGCTCCGATCACATAGGGCGTACGTCCGCTGGCGGCAATGCCGACCAATGCGTCATTGGCGCTGAATTGATGCTCAATCAAATCGGTCCTGCCCAATTCCGCGCTGTCCTCCGCGCCTTCGACGGCTTTGAGAAACGCCGGCGGCCCGCCGGCGATCAGGCCCACCACCAAGCCGGGATCGACCCCATAGGTAGGGGGACACTCCGCCGCATCCAGCACGCCGAGGCGTCCGCTGGTGCCTGCGCCCGCATAAAAAAGCCGTCCTCCTGTCCGGATTTTTTCATATATTATATCAATGCTTTGAGCGACCTGAGGCAGCACCTTTTCCACCGCTTCGGCGCAATGGCGGTCTTCCGAATTGATCAGCTTTGTCATGTCCAGGGTGGACAGGGAGTCGATGTTTGCCGTCGCGGGATTGCGCCGCTCGGTATCCAGTTTTTTTAGATCAATCGCCATAGCAAGCTCACTCCTCTAAACAGGCGAAAACGTCTGTATTCCGGAATATTATAACATCCGTCCTTTGAAAAGACAACTGTTTTTGTAAGGATTACACATGTAATTTCGATAGAAAATTAGCGCAGTTTAATAATTTTTTATTGACAATTCTATGAAATGGGTGTAATATACGAGTATATGATAAGTGTTGAAAGTTGGATCGATTTCTTTTTTGCGTGCGCGGCAGTATGGAAAGGAGGACACCCGGTTGAAAAGAAATGAAATGATAGCGGGTGACGGGAAAACAATTAAGAAAAAAAGCAAATTCACGCTGGATGATTTGCAGCTGTTTTTCCTGTCGCTTCCGACGCTGACGTGGTATATCCTTTTCTGCTACCTGCCCATGTTCGGGCTGATCATTGCTTTCAAGAAATATAAGGTAGCTCCCGGCAAAGGGTTCCTGTACAGCCTGTTCAACAACAGCCAGTGGTGCGGGTTGGATAACTTCCATTTCCTTTTTGCCAACAACAAGGAAACCACCATCAACATGTTCCGCAACACCATCGGCTATAACCTCATTTTCATTGTGCTGGGCGTGGTGCTGCCGGTCACGCTGGCTATCATGATTTCCCACCTCCACAGCCAGAAAGTAGCCAAGGTGACGCAGACCGCCATGTTCCTGCCTCACTTCCTGAGCTGGGTTGTGGTCGGCTATTTCGTGTTTGCCTTCCTGTCCACCGACAATGGCCTGGTGAACCGTATCATCATGAGCACCGGGGGAGAGGGAATCAAATGGTATCAGAAGGACGCCATCAACTACTGGCCGTTTTTCCTGATATTTCTGCATATTTGGAAAACGATCGGCTATAGCATGGTCGTTTACTTAAGTTCCATCAAGGGCATTGATGAATCCCTGTACGAAGCCGCCATGATCGACGGCGCTTCCAAGTGGCAGCAGACCAAATACATCACCCTGCCCATGCTGAAAACCATCATGATCATTATGTTCATCATGGCCGTAGGCAAGATCTTCAATTCAGACTTTGGCCTGTTCTACCGCACCACCCGGAATTCCAGCTCCCTGACCAGTGTGTTCCTGACCCTGGACGTATACGTGTATAACTCCATGTTCAACAATCCCCGCCCGGTGTACGGCTATATTTCAGCAGCCGGTTTCCTGCAGTCTGTGCTGGGATGCCTGACCATGATCATTGCCAACAGCGTCGTGCGCAAGATCGACAACGACAGCGCCTTGTTCTGAGGAAGGAGGAGACAAAACAATGTCTGTAACTGAGATCAAAAAGCCCTCCTCTGCCAAGGAAACAGGCAGCGGCATGGAGCGGTTCAACGCCATCAAACCCGGAACGAACGTAGCGTATTCAACGCTGTTTATCCTGCTGGCCATCCTGTGCGTGATCCCGGTGATATTCGTCATCATTATTTCCTTCTCTTCCGAGTCCTCCATCGGTAAGGTGGGCTACAGTTTCGTACCCGCCGAATGGAGCACGGACGCCTATGACTATGTGTGGCACCTTCGAAACACCCGGGGAATCCCCACCATCATTCTGGCATTCCTTACTTCTGTCGGCTTGACGGTAGTGGGCACGCTGATCGGGCTGACGCTGATTTCTACCATGGGCTATGTGCTGTCCCGCAGGAATTTCAAGCTGCGCAACTTTTACACCACGCTGATCTTCATCCCCATGATCTTCAACGGCGGCCTGCTTTCCACATACGTGGTGAACACGCAGCTGCTGGGCATGAAGAACACCTATTGGGCGCTGATCTTTCCGCTGGCCTGTTCCAGCTTTTATGTGATCATCATGCGCACCTTCTTCCAAACCACCGTGCCGGATGAAATCATCGAGTCCGGCAAGATGGACGGGGCCAGCCAGCTGCGTATCTTTGTCCAGCTGGTGCTGCCCATTTCCTTGCCTGCCATCGCCACCATTGCCCTGTTCCTCACCTTCGCCTACTGGAACGATTGGTATCAGGCCAGCCTGTACATCGAAAGCAAGATGCACGACCTGTTCCCCCTCCAATACGTGCTGGTGAATATCGAAAAGAACATTTCCTATCTGGCAAACAACGACTTTGCAATGTCTGCCAACACGACGGTGCTGCCCAGCGAAACGATGCGCATGGCCATCGTTGTCATCGCTGTGGTGCCCATCATGTTCTCTTATCCCTTCTTCCAGAAATACTTTATCTCCGGCCTCACCATCGGCGCTGTCAAGGGATAATAGCTTTTCCCTGAGGAGAAGGCATAGCTTCCGTATTTGTGCGGCCACGCGCTGCATCAAATAAAATAAAAAAGGAGGAACCCAAGCATGAAGAAAATCCTTGCCCTGATTCTTGCGGCTGTGATGATGATGTCCCTGTGCTCATTCGCTGCTGCGGAAGAACCCGTGAAGCTGGTATGGTTCATGTATACCGCCAGCGAAATGCCCATTGACTGGCCCGAAGTGGAAGAAGCCCTGAACGCTTATTCCGCTGAAAAGATCGGCGTCGTGTGCGAATACAAGTACATGGACGAGAGCCAGGTGGCTATCGCCACGCAGACCGGCGAATACTTTGATATCGCTTTCACCTGCGACTGGTGGAACGACTATGCCACCAACGTGGCCGCCGGCATGTTCCGCGATATCACCGCTGATCTGGACAACTATCCTGCCCTGAAGGATTCCATCGTGCCCCTCGCCTGGGAAGGCGTGAAGGTCAACGGCGGCATCTATGCCATTCCTCACATGAAGGATATCGGCTACGAAGTGTTCTGGATCCTGAACACCGATTACTTCCTCAACCAGAAGGGCTTCGAGCAGGATTCCTACATCTCCTTTGAAGGCATCGAAAAATACTTCGAAGCCTACAAAGCCGACCATCCCGATGACTATCCCTTCAAGATGAGCAAGGGCGGCATCACCTCCTGGAAGAACTGCCTTGTTGACTGGCTGAACATGGATTACCTGATCGGCCTCGAATGGGAAGCCCAGGGAACCGAAGATGAACACACCGTCAAGAGCGCTCTTGAAATCCCCGCTTTCGTGAACCGCCTCAAGAAGATCCATGAGTGGTATGAAAAGGGATACATCAATCCCGATGCCGCTGTTACCGAGTCTATGCCCCGCGCCCAGGCCGGCGTGGTCCAGAGCGGCCAGGGCTGGTTCGGCGCCGAGACTGTTTGGGCCAACGTGATCAAGCAGCCCATCTACATCTCCCGTTATGACGGCGCTTTCCTGAGCACCTCCTCCATCCGCGGCTCCATGACCGCCATCAGCAGCTTCTCTGAGCATCCCCAGGAAGCCTTGAAGCTGGTTGAACTCATGAATACCGATCCCTGGTATCGTGAGACCGCCCGCTACGGCATTGAAGGCAAACACTACACCCGCAATGACGACGGCACCGTGACCCGCACCGAACTGGGCAGCTCCAACATGGGCGTTCAGGCTTATGCGCAGGGCCACTACACCCTGGGCGCGCTGGAAGCCTCTCCCTTCCCGGAAGTGCCCACCGATATCCATCAGTGGGAAAAGACCATGAAGAACTATGAGACGGCCACCCTGTCCGCCGCCATGGGCTTCACTCCCGACCTGACCCCCGTTGAAACCCAGTGCCTGGCGATCAAGGCTGTCATCGAAGAGTACATGCCTGAACTCCAGACCGGCACCTCCGATCCCGACGTGGTTATCCCCGAAATGCTGGGCCGTATGAACGAAGTCGGCCTGCAGGATGTTATCGCCGAGATCCAGGCTCAGCTGAATGCCTTCCTGGGCAAATAAGCTGAAATAACCTAACCTCTCTGGGCCCGTTTCCCTGCGGAAACGGGCCCTTTTCAAAGGATGGCTTGCACATGAAAAGCATTTTATCCGGCTTGGACCGGCTGGAGATGGCCGATTCGGTTTTGAAGGGCAAGCGCATTGGGCTGATGACCAACCAAACAGGCATTGACAGAAGCTTTCGCAGCGCGATTGATTTGCTCTATGTCCGATATCGCTTGACCGCTTTATTCGCCGTGGAACACGGCATCCGGGGTGACGTTCAGGCGGGAGAGCATTATGAACCACAGCCTGACCCGGTGACGGGCGTGACGGTATGGGCGGTGTACGGCAAAACGAACCGGCTGACAAAAGAGATGCTGGGAACCTTCGACGTATTTTGCTTCGATATGCAGGATGTAGGCGCACGGTTTTATACCTATCTCTACGCGCTCTCCTTCGCGATGGAGGCATGTGCCAAGGCAGGAAAACCGGTGGTCGTACTGGACAGAATCAATCCCTTGGGCGGGGCGCGGGTAGAAGGCACGGTGCTGGATACGCGTTTTTCCTCCTACGTGGGGATGTATCCGCTGCCCACCCGATACGGCCTGACAATCGGGGAATACGCGCTGTGGATGAAAGATCATTTGAAGCTCGATCTGGACTTGACCGTTATACCGCTTGCGGGCTGGAGACGGGAAGATTACCTGGACGCATTGGACATTCCCTGGGTGGCGCCTTCGCCCAACTGCGCTACGTTCCATGCCGCGCTGGCCTATATCGGAACCTGTGTGTTTGAGGGGACAAACGTTTCGGAAGGCCGGGGAACGACTTTACCTTTTGAGTATATCGGCGCGCCGTGGATCGACGCTCGTATGCTTGAAAAACGAATGGAGAAGCGCCAACTGCCGGGCCTGTATTTTCGGGCCGCGTTTTTTACGCCTGTTTTTTCCAAGTACGCCGGCCAAACATGCGCCGGGGTACAGGTACACATGACTGACCGGCACCTTGCCAACGTGATCGAAGGCGCGTTGACCCTGCTGGATGAGATCCGGGCGCTGTATCCTGACCGGCTGGAGTTTTTGTCAAACACTGGGGACAGCTATTTTATCGACAAACTGCTGGGTACGGACAGCTACCGCCTGGGGCAGCAAGACGCGCATTCCCTGATGGAAGTCAATGCTGCAAAGCGGGAAGCCTTCCTGGAACAACGCAGGCCATTCCTGCTGTATGAATGAAGGAGAATCCGATATGAACGAAGACATGAGAATCAAAATCGGCCAGCGTCTGGTGGTGGGCTTCGATGGGCTGGAAGTACCGCCGGAATATGTGGAACTGGTAAAGAAATACAAGGTAGGCAACGCGCTGCTGTTTCGCCGGAATGTGAATAGCTATGAACAGCTGAAGGCGCTGTGCGCCTCTCTGCGGAAACTGATCCTGCGGGAAACGGGCATCGAACCTTTTATCATGATCGACGAGGAATGCGGCAGCGTTTCCCGGCTGGCAGGTATCGCCGCCGAAACGCCCTGCGCGATGGCGATCGGGGAAACGGGAAATAAAGAAAATGCCAGAAAGATCGGCCGCCTGATCGGTCAGGAATTGAAAGCTGTGGGCATCAATTTCAATCTGGCCCCGGTGATGGATTGCCTGACGAATCCCACCACCGCCATGGGAAACCGCTGCTTTTCCGGTGAGCCTGAAAAAGTGGCGGAATACGGGGTAGCATATATTCAGGGCTTGCAGGAAACGGGCGTGTTTGCCTGCGCCAAGCATTTCTTCGGCTTGGGCGATTCTGCCACGGATTCTCATCTGGGCCTGCCCATTCTGAACAGAACCGCAAAGGAAATCGAAAACCGGGAACTGGTCAGCTTCCGGGCAGCGATCCAAGGAGGGGTCAAGGGTGTCATGTCCGCCCATTTGATGTGCCCCGCATTTGAACCGGAGGGCATTCCCGGCACCGTATCCCGAAAGATCATGACCGGTCTCCTGCGGGACAAGCTGGGCTTCCGCGGCATCAGTCTGACAGACGGCATGGAAATGAACGCGGTGATGGATTTGTATGGCATTGAGGAAGGCACCCGCCGCGCCCTGCGCGCAGGCGTGGATATGGCCCTCATCTGCCATTCCGAGGAACAGGCGTCCTCAGCCAGCGAATACATTTATCGGGCCATCGACAACGGAGAGATGGACAAAGAAGAAATCGAAGCGCATTTCGCCCATATCCTGGAGCTGAAAAAAGATCTGCCTTTACCGGAAGAAAAGGAAAGCCAGTTTGGCAGTGCCGCACAGAAAGCGCTGGCAGAAAGCATCATGCGGGAAGCGGTGAAGGTGACGTATGCCCCCCAGGGCAAAAAACTGCCGAAGGTTGATCGTGACACCGTTTTTTTAGGCGTTTCCGCCAAAGCCGGTTCATTTGCCAGCGACGACATTCCCCTGGATGCCGCGTCAATTATCGCTGAACTTTTCGGCAGCAAGCGAATCGAATTGACTGAAAAGGTTCCTGACGGCACGAAAACCGCCGTAGTCTTCATCAATAAGCATCCCGACAACGATCAGGCGCTTGCATCTGCCTGCCGGCTTTCGGCTCAGGGGATACAAACGATTGCTGTGAACATGAACGTCCCGTTCTGCGCACAGGGTTTGCCGGATACAGTTTGGCAGATCAGCGCCTGGCAGTATGATCAATTGGCCCTGAATGCCGTTCTTGACGTTTTGCGAAAATAAAATTGGAGGATAGATCATGACGTATCAGGAGATAGAAAACCAATATGAAGCGCTGATCAGCCAAAAGAATGAAGTGGACAAAACGTTTTACAACGGGATTTATGAGCGATGGAAGCATCCCGTGCTAACGCGGAACCATATCCCGCCCTTCTGGATGTACGACCCCGACCCGCGCACGAATCCGCATATGATGCAGCGCCTGGGCGTGAACGCGGTGTTCAACAGCGGAGCCATCCTGTTGAATGGGAAATATACACTGGTCGCTCGGGTGGAAGGCAATGACCGAAAGAGCTTTTTCGCTGTCGCGCAAAGCGATTCGGGGGTGGACGGCTTCCGTTTCTGGGATGAGCCCATCCTTTTGCCCGACACATGTCCTGAAGAAACCAACATGTATGACATGCGCCTGACACAGCATGAGGACGGTTGGATCTATGGCGTATTCTGCTCAGAGAGCAAGGACAAAACCGTGAACGATCTTTCCGCCGCCGTAGCTGCCGCCGGCATCGTGCGCACGAAAGACTTAAAGACCTGGGAACGCCTGCCCAATCTGGTCACACTCAATTCTCCCCAGCAGCGGAACGTGTGCCTGCATCCGGAATTTGTGAACGGACAGTATGCTTTCTATACCCGGCCCATGGATGATTTTATCGAAACAGGCTCCGGAGGCGGCATCGGTTTCGGCCTGTGCAAAGACATTACCCACGCTGTGATCGGCGAAGAAAAAATGACCTCCGTACGCAAGTATCACACCATCACGGAAAGCAAGAACGGCGCCGGGGCTGTTCCCATCAAAACGAGCAGGGGATGGATTCACATCGCTCACGGCGTGCGCAACACAGCGGCAGGCCTGCGTTATGTGATTTATGCTTTTGCCGCCGCGCTGGACGATCCTTCCCGGGTCATAGCGGAGCCGGGAGGCTATCTGATCGCTCCGTTAGGACATGAGCGGGTGGGGGATGTGAGTAACGTGACCTTCACCAATGGAGCCGTCACAGCCCCGGATGGGCGGGTGTTCATCTATTACGCTTCCAGCGACACCCGGCTTCACGTTGCCACCACCGACTTGGACAGATTGCAGGATTATGTGTTCAACACACCCCCAGACCCGCTCCGCAGCGTGGACTGCGTAAAACAGCGTATCGCGTTTATTCAGAAGAATCTGGATTATCTGCACTCCTAACAACAGCCCTGGGGCTAAACGCCCCAGGGCTGTTGTTAGGTTAAGAATTTTAGTTCATCATCCGTTCAAAATGGTCTTCACACGCCTTTTCCAGCGCTTTGACGATGATTTTCAAGGTGCGGATACGGGCGTATTTTTTATCGTTGGATTCGATGATATACCATGGCGCGTTTTTCGTACTGGTCTTTTGCAGCATTTCGTCCACAGCCACCTCATACTGGAACCATTTCTCCCGGTTACGCCAGTCTTCTTCAGTAATCTTCCATTGCTTTTCAGGAGTATTCTGGCGTTCATTAAAGCGGGCAAGCTGAGTATCCCTGTCGATATGGATCCAGAATTTGATTACCACAGCCCCCCAGTCGGTGAGCTGGCGCTCAAACTCGTTGATTTCATTATAGGCCCGTTTCCAGTCCTTTTCAGAGCAGAATCCCTCCAACCGCTCCACCATCACGCGGCCGTACCACGTACGGTCAAATATACAGATATGGCCGGTGCGGGGCAGGCGCGTCCAGAAGCGCCAAAGGTATTGCCGGTTCAGTTCATGGGGCAGGGGGGAAGCGATGGGATGTACGTCAAAGCCGCGCGGATCAAGGGGATACGCCACACGGCGGATGTTGCCGCCCTTGCCCGCAGCGTCCCAGCCCTCATAGCATAGAATGACGGGAATCTTTTTCCTGTAAATGATATTGTGCAGTTCGCTGAGCCGCTCCTGCAGCTTCTTCAATTCTTTCTTATACTCTTCATCGTCAATCGTGGGGGAAAGGTCCACGTCGGCCAGCTTTGGCATATCCTTTAAGGGAAAATCTTCCTTGAACGGCTCGCCGACGTAGCGCCCGTTGTCCAAGCCATGCTGAATACGCTGTACCAGCAGCTTCATACCGTCGCGCACAGCAGCTTTGCGGCGGCTGCCATCCAGGATATGCCAGGGCAGGATATCGTCCGTCTTATCCATAAATGCATCGTAAGCCTGTATAAAACGCTTATATTCCCGATGCTGCCAAAGGTCTTCTTCGGTCACGCGCCATTCGGTGGCTGGATTGTCCGACAGCGCCTGAATCCTTTCAAACTGTAAGTCTTTTTCGATGTGCAGGAATATTTTCAGCACCAGATAGCCGCCGTCCCGCAGCTGACGCTCAAATTCATTTACCTGGCGCACCCGGCGGTTGTATTCTTCCTTGGTGATCTCATGGCGCAGATACTTGCGCACCACGCTTTCCATCCAGCCGGAATCCAGGAATGTGATCTTGCCGTTTTCCGGGATCGCTTTGGCATACTGATACAGGAAAGGATATCGCTCCTCCGTTTCCGGCACGATCACAGGAGAAACCACACGGTAGAAACGGGGATCAATCTCACTGATCATTTCCTTGATCAGTGTGCCTTTTCCAGCCGCAGCCCATCCCTCTATCAGCACGATCACAGGTAATTTGGCGTCACGAAGCAATTGCTGCTGACCCAGCAGCAGTTCCCTGAGCTGTTTTATTTCTGCGTTGATTGCTTCCTTGTTCTCCGGCTTCTTTCGTTCATAATCCTTCAGCATCTATTTGCCCTCCTGTAACAATTGAAATGATCACAACTTTGATGCAATATCCTTTTTTCCAGCCATATTTATTATATACAAAACGCATTGGAAAAGCAAGGATAAATCGTATTCATCAATCAAATTACTTCCTATCAAAACAAACCTGTTTCCGCGTAAACATTCTAAATTTGTCTAAACAGCGGAACCTTTGCCGAAGCGTGTCAGAGGGGCTTCTAAGGCGGAATGAATTTGATTATAATACTACTGTGCTTGTCCCGGACGGCCCCGCTTCTACTTCCTTGCCGCTTCGCATAGAATGGCTTGGAAGGGAGGCGAACGTCTTGATGAAGCGAACGGAACGCCCAAGAGAAACTGTTTCTACGCAAGGCAGGCGCTGGGCGGCGGGCACACTGCTTTCGATCTTGCTTTTATCCGCGGTGAGCGCGGTGTATGTAACCAAAACGCGCACAGCGGACGTGATGGCCCGGAAGCGGGAATTGCCAGTGTATTCCGTGGAAAGGGATGACGGCAGGATCGCCATCAGCTTTGACGCGGCCTGGGGCGGGGAGAAAACATTAAAAATACTGGATATCCTGGATGAAAACGGAATCAAAGCAACGTTCTTTTTAGTGGATATCTGGACACAGCGGTTCCCGGAACTGGTAAAGGAAATCGCTGCCCGGGGACATGAAATCGGCAACCACTCCACAACGCATCCGGAAATGAGTAAACTCAACCGGGAAAAGATTGCCCAGGAACTGGAAACGATGAGCGCGAATGTGGAAAGCCTGATCGGACAGCGCCCAACCCTGTTTCGGCCGCCGTACGGAGATTATAACAACGATGTCGTTTTGACCGCCCGGCAGAACGGTTACGAGGTGATCCAGTGGAGCGTAGATTCCCTGGATTGGAAAAACAAAGGCGTCCAGCCCTTGATAGACCGGGCGACAAAGAACGTAAAAAGCGGCGATATCGTGCTGTTTCACAATGATTCTCAGTATATCGTGGAAGCGCTGCCCGCCGTGCTTGAAAGCTACCGGAAGCAGGGCCTCACCGTGGGGCCGGTGTCCCAGGTGCTGCTGACCGGACAAATAACCATAGACCCGCAGGGACGCCAGCGTCCTGCGGCCACGACAGTACCGGAGGTGTAAACACGAACATGGATACGGAAAACAACCAGCTTTGTCTTTGCGGCGTAATCGAGAACACACCTGTTTTGGACCATGAAGTGTTCGGAGAAAAGTTTTACCGCCTGGATATCCGAGTGCCCAGGCTTTCCGGGGCAAATGATCTTTTGCCTGTCACCTTATCGGATCGGCTCATGAACAGCCAGGTAACGCCCGGCGTCCGCATCAGTATTCACGGCCAGCTTCGATCATACAACAAGGTGATGGGCGGGACGGGAAGGCTGCTATTGACAGCATTTGCCCAGCGTCTGCTTTCTCCGGACGACGATGAGAATCCTAACAATGTCCGTTTGACAGGAGCCATCTGCAAGCCGCCTTCCTTCCGTACCACCCCGTTTGGCCGTGAAATCGCGGACCTGATGCTGGCTGTGAACCGTGCGTTTGGTAAGAGTGATTATATTCCGTGCATCGCCTGGGGCCGTACCGCTCGGTACGCCGCCGGACTGAACGTGGGGGATAAGCTGGAGGTGATGGGGCGGTTTCAAAGCCGGGAATATCAGAAACAAATGCCGGATGGGACGGTGATCAACCGCATGGCTTATGAGGTTTCGCTAAGCAGGCTTACATGCCTGAGGGATGTCCCCCTCTCCATACAGCCGAGTATGGAAAGAGAAAACGCGGTGCAATAATTTAAGGAATTCACGAGTAAACTCTCCAAAAGAATGAAAACAGGCATCTCCCGACGCCTGTTTTTTCTGTAAGAAATATTTGCCCTATGAATTCGCGCTGACGCTGTCCAGCTTATCAAATTCCTTTTTGCCGAAAACCATGATGACCAATCCGATCATGAACAGGGCGATCAGCGCCAATACGGCGAAGGAGGAGCGGCCGGTCCACGCGCCAATGGTAGCGTACAGGAACGGACCCATGACGGACGCGAACTTGCCAAAGATGTCAAAGAAACCGAAAAACTCGTTGCTGCGTTCCTTGGGAATGAGTTTCCCAAAGTAACTGCGGGAAACGGCCTGGATACCGCCCTGCACAGTTCCCACCAAAAAGGCCATTGCCCAGAAAAGGATGGTGGAACGCGAAACCGCTGTGCGCAGGTTTTCGATTACTTTGATATTGTTTCCAAGGAACAAAGAGAATTTTTCTATGACCATCTCTGCTTCCGGGTTCGCCCGCTGTTCCTGGGTATACTTGACGATTTCATCCGCCCATTTCGTTTCTGCATTTTCGTCGGTGAAGATCTTTGCTGCTGCATCACGGAGAGAGATGGCCGTTTCGTCGGTGATGTCGGCCAGTTGATCCGTGAACTCCGTTTTTACCGCTGTTTCATAAGCGTCCTGGTGCGGTTCCAGGGAAAAGCCCATATAGAATCCAACCACGCAGATGAGGGTGTAAATGAGAATCGCGCCGATCAACGCGCGGCGGGCAGTGATCTTGGCGGCGATATTGGCAAACAAGATGGAGCAAGGCATAGCCACGATCTGCGTCACCAGCAGGGCCAGGATCATCCCAACCGAGCCCAGGCCCAGCACCGTGCCGTAGGCCGTTGAAATGCTGATGATCGTTCCCACGCCGTCAATATAGAAGAAATAGGCCAGCACGAACAGAAATAATCCCTTCCGCTGGAAGATGTCCCGGGCGGTGCGGCCGATATTGCGGAAAATCTGAACCACCGAGGTATCAGGCGTCCGTTCGATGTAGTGGGTCTGCTCCACATTTTTCAGGAAAGGAATGGAGAAAACAAGCCACCAGACACTGGTGATGATGATTGAAAACTTCTGCGCGATGGGATTCGCATAGCCCAGCCATAACAGCACGGCGATGGAAATAACGAAGGGGATGGTGCTGCCGCCGATATAGCCCATGGCGTAGCCCCAGGAAGATACCTTGTCCATCCTTTCATCGTCGGTCACGTCGGTGAGGAAAGAATCATAGAACAGGCAGGAAGCGGAGAATCCAATACGGCTTAAGATGTATCCGACCAGCATCAGCCGCCAGTTGTTCATCACCAGCGCGATCATGAACGTAAACACCACGCCTGTCAGCATGGCGGCGGTGAACAGTTTTTTCTTCATGCCTTTGTAATCCGCCACAGCGCCGAGCAGGGGTGCCAGTACCGCAACGATAAAGGTGGCGATGGATGTGCCGTAACCCCACCAAATGTCGCCCGCGTCGCCTGCAATGGAGACAAAGATGGTAGGGAAGATGGCGGCCATGATATTTGTGGCATAGATGGAGTTTGCCCAATCGTACATGATCCAGCTCCATTCCTTCACCGTAAATCGTTTTTGCCTGGATGTTTTTTTGCTTTGCATGGAATCCCTCCTCTGATCTATGTTCATCACTTTCATCATTATATATGATTTTTCTGTTTCTTTCAAGAATAAAAAAAAGCCTGAATTACCGCATAAATAGCAACAGAAACACCCCGCGCCTGGATCGTCATGCAAAGCGCGGGGTGTGTTTTCTGCCTTTCAGGCGTTCCACAATTCTTTTTTAGGCATCAGGATCATGTGATCCAGCTTCATGGTCACGCGGTAAGGCGCAGTCTCTTTTTCGATCAACTCAATTTGCTCCTCAAATTCCGGTTCCTTGGGCTGACTGCAAACCACCGCCACATCATCGTCAGCCGCGGAGGAAGAAGGCGCGGATTCCTCTTTGGAAGAAGATTCGGCAGCTTCACTGTCCGCTCCTTCTTCGGGAGCGGTGTCAGCTTCCACCGCAAATTCCTCTTCCGCTGTTGTTTCAGCCGGCGTTTCCTCAGTAGACGCTTCCACAGGGACCTTTTCAATCAGACGGATGACGGCCCGTTTATAACAGCCGCAGCATTCCTCCCGCTCCAGAGAGGCGAGCAGCGTAAGCCGCGCAGCAATCAGAGCAAAGTCCAATTCCATTTTTTCGCGCACCTGGTGAAGCGGGCACAGATCAAGATCGTTGAGCTCATGCTGTAAATGCGCGATGATTTTTAATCCGTTTTCAATCTGTTCCTGGGTACGCACTTCGCCCGCGCTGACATTCAGCGTGTGCGCGATTTCCTGGCGGATACGGGTATAAGCCGTGCTTTGGTCTTTCTGGCCAATAAACACAGTGTCATTGGCCCATTTGTAAAGCGCATCCGCGTCCGCACCGGGCTGGAAGTCCATGCGGATCATGGTATGCCCGGCTTTGCGCCCGAACACCAGCGCGGCGGTCTCCGCATTGCCCTTGATGAGGCCCGCGCCATGCACACCGGCGGTCACGCCGCCGCAGGCCAGCAGGCCGGGAACGGAGGTCCGGCATTGGTTGTCGATCACCACGCCGCCCAGCGTGATCACATCACCGTCCTGTACGGCGGCAAATTCCAGATCAGCCATTTCAGCGCCTGCGTAATACGCAAGGCCCAAGCCGCTTCCTGCGCTGCGCATGGATTTTATTTCGGCTTTTTCCCGGTAAAGGTCTCCATAGCCGCCTGTGGCCAGCACCGCCGTGCCGGTGGATACGGCAAAGAAAGCGCGGTTCAAGTCGTCATAACATAAAGCGCCTTGCACGCGGCCGTCCTGAATAAACAGACGCACGCAGCCGCATCCTGATTTGATTTCGGCATGCCTGCCCACACTGTCGGAAAGCGTCTTCCACACGGCGCTCCTGTCGCCGGTAACGGGACGGAAAAAGCTGCCCTCCTGGGGCATATCAAATTCTGTAATCGTGCGGACGCGGTCAAACACGGCCATGCTTTCCTCGCTCAACAGCTTGACCAGCGCCGGGTCATTCTGGTGAAAGCCGCTTTCCAGGATATCCCGATCATAACCCGCAGTGGAATCCCTGTCAAGGCGGGGCAGGGCCAGACCCTTCAGTTCATGCGAAGCCTCATCCCCACGCCCTGGGGCGACGATCATGATTTTTTCTTTTTTTCTTTTTTTCAGCAGCGTATACGCCGCCATATAAGCGCTGAGCCCGCCACCCAGAATTAAAACGTCCGCTTGGAATACTTCCATAATGCCCTCCTGAAAGATCGCTTGGGAAAACAGAAAAAAGAAAAGGATTGAAAACAGCCGGTTATTTTCTTTCCTCGCGCTCCCGTATAAAGTCATACATCATAATGGCCCCTGCCACCGCGGCGTTCAGTGATTCAGCGCCCCCCGCCATGGGGAGCTTTAAACGCAGGGTGCATTCGGCGAACACGGCAGGGGAGATCCCCTGGCCCTCATTGCCGATCACGACGCAGAGCCTGTCCCTTGTCTTGCGCCGATGATAAAACGGCTCGCCGTGCAAATCCCCCGCCACGATTTCGCAGCCGTCGGCTGCCAGGGAATGAAGCTTTCCGGCCAAATCGGAATACCTTCGCACAGGAATACGGAATACTCCGCCCATGGAAGCGCGCAGCGCTTTCGGGCTGTAGGGGTCGGCGGTTTTTTCATCCACCAGGAGACATGCATAGCCCGCCGCGTCCATGGTGCGGATGACCGTTCCCACGTTGCCGGGATCCTGCATCCCGTCCAGCGCTACCAGCAGGGCGGCGTTTGCAGGGATGGCGGATTCTTCCTTCGGATAATCGCACACAGCGATGATGCCTTGCGGCGTCTTGGCATCGCATAGGGCGGCCATCACATGGTCTGCCAGATAATATACCGATACGCCTTTGGCGGTTTCCGCAAGGGAGCCGTATTTATCCCGGGCGTTTTCGTCGATCAGCAGCTCCTGCGCCTTTCGCTCTTTCACCGCTTCCTGCGCCATATGTTCCCCTTCGGCAAGAAACAGCCCGGCTTCCACCCGCGCGGCCCGGCTCCTGTTCAGGGCGCGCCACAGCTTTACCTGAGGATTTTGCAGGCTGGTGATGCGTTCGCTCATGCGTTCAGCGCTTTCAGCGCCCGGGGCATGGCGGAAAGCTCAGGCTTTACGGCTTCCACATCCAGCCCGCAGTCCAGGATGTACGCCACGACGTACAGGCAGAACGCCCGGTCAATGGCCTCGGCTACGCCGCCCTTGAACGCATTCTGTGTTGCCGCAATGAACCTGGCCATCATACCCACTGTTTCAAGCGGCAGCGGATTTCCGGTTGTGGCAACGGTTTTCCGGATGGAGAGAAGGGCAGACTTGGTTTCCTCGGTCAGCGTGCCGTCATTCAGCGTTTCCCGGATCACACAGTCCAGGCTCACGGGCGGAAAAACGGGCAGGGCAGCGGGGAGCGCCATGGGATCGGCGTAGACAGGCACGTCGCAGTGCGGATACTGCCTGCATTCGTTTTTATCTTCCGCCTTACCGAGCTTTTCGATATACGTGGTAAAGACCAAAGGATGCGCGACGGCCTGATCAAGTGAAGACACAAAGACCGGTGCGCTGCCGCCGGGTATGACTGTGAAATCATTGCGCAGGCCCGCGCGAACAGCTTTTGTGCCCAGCGCTGCCGCGAAAGCGTCCAGCGCAGCATACGCGTCGGCGGGCGTTTCGGAACGAATCCGCCATACATTGTTCCTGGCGCTGATCGCAAAAGCGGTCAGCATGGCCAGCGCGTCGCCCGGCTCCATGAGAAAACCGGCGGCCTTCATGCACGCTTCCACCCGGCTGACCAACTCGGCTTTATTGGCAGCAATACCGACGGCAGGGCAGAGAACGCGCTTACCATCCTCCCCGTATCCGCGCACGGCATCCAGATAGGCCGCAGCCTCCTCCCGCTGCTTTTCCAGGGGAGCCATCGTTTTGTTCAATTGATCCAGCGTATTCTGGGCGGTCTGCTGCGCGATGTGCAATTGATCCAGCTTTTTCTGTTCCGCCATGTTCAGCTTGCCGAGGGCCTGTTCATGGGCAGAGGCAAGGTTCTTTTTCGCGTCGTCCAGCTGCATGAGGGTCATGAGCCGCTCGGCTTCCAATTCCTGCAGCTGGCTGTGCATGGCGGCAATGGTCAGGTCGTTGGTTTCGCGGCCCAGCGCTTTGGCCAGGATAGGCTTCATACCGCTTTGCGCCAGCATCATATCGACGGCCTGGCGCTGGGCTTCGGGAGAATGGCACATGCCCAGCAGGGCGCGCTTGAACGTATCGGCGGGGTTGGCAACTTCCTTCAGCTCAGTGTTCTGGGGAATAGTAGCTCCGGGCGCTTCGTACCGCGCAGCCTCGAAGCGGGATGCGTAGCGCTGGTTTTCCACCGCCTCCATCAGGGAATTGTGAGCCCGGCGGGGGCTTGTCTGGCGCTGGGAGGTCTGGTACAGCTTGGTGCCTGTCAGCGGCTTGGCAGGCTGTTCTGGCACGAAGCTGATCGGGGCGGAGAATTCGGCAGGCTTCAGCCGATTTGCGTTTTCGCTCAGCTGTCCGTTCAGGCTCTGAATCTGTTCAAAAGCGTTTTGCTGCGGTTCAGGCGCTGCGGCTTTGGCGGGAGCTGATTCCTGCTCTTCCTGCGGGGCAGGCTTCTTTTCCGCTTCTTTATCAGGAGCAGGCGCTTCTTCCTGCGCTGGCACAGCGGCTTTCGGCCAGTAAAACAGCAGATCCTGCCCGTGCAGCGTGATGGAATGAAGCTCGGCGCTGTCAGGCGGCAGTTTAGTGGTTTCGGCGCCGTTCTGAATGTCATCCTTGCGGTAGGGACCCTGGATGTTCGCGCCGTTTCGGATATATACATAAGGCGTCAGCGCGTTGCGCACGTCGCCCTCCGCAATCACCTGATACACCAGGTCGTCAGGCAGGGAGCGCACTGCGTCGGAATAAACGATGAATTGGTTGGTTTCGCCCCGGGTAGGGGAATAATTTTTATTCGTGCGGATTTTGTTTGAATCCATGGGGAAAAATCGGAGATCAACCAGGCACAGGCCGGACAAAGTGCGCATTCTTTCTTTAAAGGTGTGCTGCTCGTTTTTGTCCGGCACGATGCGAAGAAATCCGTCATCTGGATAATCTGCCGTCATCGTTCCCAACGGCCCATCCTGCGTCATCAAAGGCTGCACCCGGAAATAAGCCCGCGCAATGTTATCTTCCTCCAAATAAACCAGGACAGCCTTCCCTTGAAAGTTCATAAGTACCCCTCCAAAAAATAAATAATAATGACCTAATTCTCCATTTATATTATATCAAATAATTGGTAAATCAGTCAAGGCTTCAATTCGCGTTTTCTGAAAAAAGACGCCTGGGACGGCGTCTTATATATCTTTCAAAGATGAAATTGTCAGGCTGCGTTATCCAGCGCTTCCGCGGCGTTCAGCATCCATTCGATGTACAGCCCGTAACCATGGGTGGGGTCGTCCACGAACACGTGGGTCACTGCGCCGATGATATGGCCGTTTTGCAGGATCGGGCTGCCCGACATGCCCTGCACGATGCCGCCGGTGGTTTCCAGCAGGCGGGGATCTGTGACCCTGATGATCATACTCTTTTGAGACGGGGCCATCTGGCGGCTGACCTGGACGATTTCTACGCTGTATTCCTTCACACCCTCGCCGTCGATAGTGGAAAGAATCGTGGCAGGCCCAGTTTTCACGGTTTCCTGAAAGCCGATGGGCAGGCCGTCAGGATAAAGCGGGTTCACGTAAGGCGCGTCCAGCTGTCCGAAAACGCCCAGATTCGTGTTTTCCTCAATGCTGCCCAGAACCACCTGATCCCGCAGGAAGCTGCCGCGCAATTCACCGGGCGTGCCCTTCTCGCCTTTTTTCACTTCCACGATCTCCGCTTTCAGCAGCGATCCCAAGCGCACGGGCAGCAGCTTGCCGGTATCACCGTCGTTGATAACATGGCCCAACGCGCCGTAGGTATCGTTCTGTGGATTATAATAGGAAAGGGTGCCAACCCCCGCCGTACTGTCCCGCACCCATGCGCCCATGCGGTACTGGCCGGATGCACTGTCCAGCGTGGGCTGGAGGGAAACATTGCGCTGGCTGCCGTTCCGTTCAAAGGTCAGTGAAAGCGGCATGCCTTTGGATGATGAAATCAAATCCACCAGATGCTGGCTGCTGTTCACGGGCGTTCCGTTCACCAGCTCGATCACGTCCCCAGCCCGCAGACCGGCGGCCTGGGCCGGGCTTTTACCGGATACATCCGAAACGCCGATCACCAACACGCCCTGCGTCGCCAACGCTACGCCTACCGCGGCGCCACCGGGCATGATGCGCTGCTCATTGTCTGCCTGCACCTTCAAACGCCCGATGGGGAACAGGCCGAACAGATTGATGGAGACCTCCGCTTCGGTTTTTTCCCGCGCGGTGAGGACGTTGTTTTGCAGGTTCAGGCGTTCGTCCGTGCTGCTCAGCACCGCCGCGCCAACATTCAGCGCGTAAGCTTCGCCCACGTTCAGCCGATAGGTGTCCGGTAAAATGCGCAGGGCCTGGGAAGTGGGGGAGAGGATCATCCACCCCGTCAGCAGTGATAACAGGCAGGCGGCGGTTTTCCTGGCCCGGCCAATCTTTTTTCTCATGGTTTTCCCTCGCTTTGCAAGTTTCTCCTTTCAATATGGCTCTTTTTTGCGCAATTATGCTGGAAAAGCGCCGGATATATGGAGCCGTATGGAAAATCAGGGAAAGATACTGTTGATAGATTCATTGCCTAATGTTCGCTTATTTTGACCAATTTGTGTATGAATGGAAAATAAGGCCATATTATTCCCACAATAACAGAAAAATATACGAACATTTATTATATAATTGCAAAAATAATTCAGATTTTCTCTTGCACATCCAGATACGGCATGCTATAATACGGGATGCGCGGGCATGCCGCGCGCTATTTTGCCATTGCCTGAACCGGGCGTGGAAAAAGGAGCCCTCTGTTTATGAAAAAGGTCGGCATTATCATGGGCAGCGACAGTGATTTGCCCGTGGTTGAAAAAGCAGCGGAAACACTGCGCTCGCTGGGTGTGCCTTTTGAAGCGCATGTATATTCTGCCCACCGCACGCCGGAAGAAGCCCGTATCTTTGCCATGGGCGCCGCAGAAAATGGGTTTGGCGCGCTGATCGCCGCGGCAGGCAAGGCGGCGCATCTGGCCGGAGCCATCGCCGCCAACACGGTGCTGCCGGTGATCGGCATTCCCATCAAATCCTCCACCCTGGACGGGCTGGACGCGCTGCTGTCCACCGTGCAGATGCCATCCGGCATTCCGGTAGCCACCGTCGCCATTGACGGGGCCGTCAACGCCGCGCTGCTGGCCGCGCAGATCATCGCTGTGGAGGACAAAGCGCTTTCGGAAAAACTGACTGCCCTCAGGAAAGAAGCTCACGCGAAAGTTTTGGAGAAGGATCGGGCCATTTGCGAAAGGCTGAAATAAAGGTTCAGGATGGAGAGGCCCGGAAAAAACGCCGGTTTCAGTACGCTGTCCCACATGTTTTGTTTTTAATGAATGGAAAAAAAGGAGGCTCCCCTATGGAAAAGACCGCCCAGATGTATGAAGGAAAAGCCAAGAAAGTATTCGCTACCGATGATCCCGATTACTGTATCGTATCCTACAAGGACGACGCCACCGCTTTTAACGGCCTGAAAAAAGGCACGATCCTCGGTAAAGGCGTAATCAACAACCGGGTCACCAACCACCTGATGCGTCTGCTGGAAAAGAACGGTGTGCCCACCCATCTGGTAGAAGAACTGAACGACCGGGAAACGCTGGTAAAGAAGGTTTCCATCGTTCCCCTGGAAGTGATCGTGCGCAACATCGCGGCCGGCAGCCTTTCCAAGCGCCTGGGCCTGCCGGAGGGCGTGAAGATGAAACGCACCGTGCTGGAATACTGCTATAAAAACGACGACCTGGGCGACCCCATGGTGAATGAATACCATATCCTGGCCATGGAATGGGCCACGGAAGAGGAACTGAAGCTAATCGCCGATTATTCCTTCAAAATCAACCAGGTGCTGGGCGATTATCTCCGGGAAGCGAACATTGAGCTGATCGATTTCAAGCTGGAATTCGGCAAGACCAAGGACGGCCAGATCGTGCTGGCCGACGAGATTTCCCCCGACACCTGCCGTTTCTGGGATTCCACCACCCATGAAAAGCTGGACAAAGACCGTTTCCGCCGTGACCTGGGCAACGTAGAGGACGCTTATCAGGAAATCATGCGGCGCTTGCTGGGAGAAAACGCATGAGCAGCTTACATGAGGAATGCGGCGTATTCGGCATCCTGTCCATGGAACAGCGCGACGTGGCGTCCACGGTGTATTACGGCCTGTTCGCCCTGCAGCACCGGGGCCAGGAAAGCTGCGGCATTGTGGTGAATGACGACGGCTTGTTTTCCACGCATAAGGATAACGGCCTGGTGAATGACGTATTCACCCCGGTTGTCATGGAGAAGCTGGGCTTGGGCGATATGGCTGTGGGCCATGTACGTTACGGCACTACCGGCTCCTCCTCCCGGATGAATGCCCAGCCCATCGTGGTGAACCACATCAAAGGCCCTATGGCGCTGTGCCACAACGGAAACCTGGTGAACTCCGCAGAGCTTCGGGAACAGCTGGAACTGGGAGGCTCCATTTTCCATACCACCTCCGATACGGAAGTCATTTCGTATATCATTACCAAGGAACGCCTCAACGCCCCCTCCATCGAGGAGGCGCTTTGCCGTGCCATGCGCCGGATCCATGGCGCGTATTCCCTTGTGGTCATGTCGCCCAGCAAGCTCATTGCCGCCCGCGACCCGCACGGATTCCGGCCCTTATGCTTCGGCACGCTGCCTGACGGCAGCTTTGTGGTGGCCAGCGAATCCTGCGCCCTGGACGCTGTCGGGGCGTCAATGGTGCGGGATGTGGAGCCCGGTGAGATCATCATTTTTGAAAAAAAAGGAATGCGCAGCATCCGCGAGCACTGCGGAAAGTGCAAGCCCTCCCTGTGTGTGTTTGAATATGTTTATTTTGCCCGCCCTGATTCTGTGGTGGACGGAGCCAGCGTTCACGAAGCCCGCGTCCGCGCGGGCGCGTTCCTGGCAAAAAAGCACCCGGTGGACGCGGATATCGTGGTAGGTGTGCCGGACTCCGGCCTGGACGCCGCCGTCGGGTACGCGCGGGAAAGCGGCATCCCTTACGGCATGGGCTTTATCAAGAACCGTTATATCGGCAGGACGTTTATTTCCCCCGGCCAGAAAAGCCGCGAGGATAAGGTTCGCATCAAGCTGAACCCCATCGCCGCCGTAGTGCGGGGCAAGCGCGTGGTGCTGATCGACGATTCCATCGTGCGCGGCACCACCAGCAAGCGCATCGTGAACCTGCTGCGGGAAGCAGGCGCGAAGGAAGTGCATTTCCGCGTCACCGCGCCGCCCTTCCTGAATCCGTGCTATTACGGCACGGACATCGACTCCCGGGACCATCTGATTGCCTGCCATCATTCCGTGGAGGAAATCGGGCAGATCATCGGCGTGGATTCCCTGGGCTATCTGGATCTGAACGACGTGCATTGCCTGGCGGACGGCGGCTCCCTGTGCGGATACTGCGACGCCTGCTTCTCCGGAAACTATACCACCGAGGTCCCGAAAAACCGCGCCAAATCCAGGTTCGAATACAAAAAGAGCGAAAGGCGGGACGAAGAGTGAAAAGCTATTCCGAATCCTATAAAGCCTCCGGGGTGGATATCACCGCGGGCTACAGGGCCGTAGAACTGATGAAAAGCCACATTGCCCGCACGCTGACTTCAAGCGCGCTGGGCGGCGTGGGCGGCTTTGGCGGGCTGTTTGAGCTGGATGTGAAGGGCATGGAAAAGCCCGTGCTGGTGAGCGGCACCGACGGTGTGGGTACGAAGTTGAAGCTGGCTTTCCAAATGAACAGGCATGACACCGTGGGGATCGACTGCGTGGCCATGTGCGTCAACGACGTGATCGTCTGCGGGGCCAGGCCGCTGTTTTTCCTGGATTACATCGCCTGCGGAAAGAACGTGCCGGAGAAGATCGCTTCCATCGTTTCCGGCGTATGCGAGGGCTGCGTGCAGAGCGGAGCCGCCCTCATCGGGGGAGAAACCGCTGAAATGCCGGGCTTCTATCCCGAAGACGAATATGACCTGGCGGGGTTCTGCGTGGGTGTGGTGGACAAGGAAAAGATATTGGATAAAACCAAGGTCAAATCCGGTGACGCGCTGATCGCCCTGCCTTCAGCGGGCGTCCACTCCAACGGCTTTTCCCTGATCCGAAGGATCATCGACGGCCTGGATTTGAATATGCCCTTTGAAAATACCACCCTGGGGGAAACGCTGCTGACCCCCACGAAAATCTATGTGAAAGATTTGCTGCCGCTGATTGAGGCCGGCTTGATTAAGTCCGCCGCCCACATCACCGGCGGAGGCTTCTTCGAAAATATCCCCCGCGCGCTTCCCGAAGGGCTGTCCGCCAAGGTGGACAAGGCTGCGGTGAAAACACCTGAAATCTTCCGTTTCCTGCAAGAGAAGGGGAAGATTCCCCAGCGGGATATGTTCAACACCTTCAACATGGGCGTGGGTATGGCAGTCACCGCCGACCCGGAACATACCGGCAAAATTCTTTCCCTGTGCCCCGGCAGCTATGTGCTGGGCGAGATCGTGGAAGGCGGCGAAGGAGTGATTTTAGCGTGAGCTCCGTCAGAACCGCCGTGCTGGTCTCCGGCGGCGGCACCAACCTGCAGGCGCTGATCGATGCAAAGAACGCGGGAGAGCTTCCGCATGTACAGTTCTGTGCCGTCATTTCCTCCCGCCCGGACGCTTACGCGCTCATTCGGGGGGAGAAAGCGGGCATTCCCGTGTATACGGCGGAGCGCCAAGGCAAAAGCCAGGAAACATTTGAGAAAGAAATCCTTTCCATTTTGGAGATGGAAAGCATTCAAATGATCATCCTGGCAGGATTCATGAGCATTCTGTCTGAAGATTTTGTCAGGCGTTATCCGCGCCGGATCCTGAATGTGCATCCCGCCCTGCTGCCCGCCTTTGGCGGAAAGGGATATTACGGCCTCCGCGTCCATGAAGCGGCTTTGGCCCGCGGCGTGAAGGTCACCGGCGCAACGGTGCATTACGTGAACGAAATCCCCGACGGTGGGGAAATCATTCTTCAGAAAGCCGTAAACGTAGAACCGGACGATACCCCCCAGACCCTCCAGCGCCGGGTCATGGAGCAGGCCGAATGGATCATTCTCCCGCAAGCTGCGGAAATATCGGCAAAAGAAATCCTGAATCAGTTAAAACCTGAACTTTGAAAGCTATGAAATGAAAGGGGCCATCCCATATGCAAAAATCCTCTATCGCTTCCCTCCTTGCCGCTAACGTCTATCCGGGCCGGGGCATCGTCGTGGGCACCACGCCGGACGGCACCCGTGCCGTGACCGCGTATTTCATCATGGGGCGCAGCGTAAACAGCCGCAACCGCGTGTTCCGCGCCGAGGGAAACGACGTGATGATCTATCCCTACGACGAGAGCAAGGTGGAAGATCCGTCGCTCATCATCTACGCCCCGGTTCGGGCCTTGAAAAACAAGCTGATCGTCACCAACGGCGACCAGACCGACACCATCAGGGACTTCCTCAACAAGCACGATTCTTTTGAAAATGCCCTGCGCACCCGCGGCTTTGAACCGGACAAACCCAACTATACTCCCCGCATCAGTGCCCTGCTGCACTTCAACGCCTCCTATTGGTATCAGATGAGCATTTTAAAATGCGCTGACGGCGAAGGGAAAAAGTGCAACCGCTATACATTTGACCTGGCCTCTATTCCCGGCCTTGGACACTTCATCCACACCTACCGGGGCGACGGCAATCCCCTGCCCTCCTTTGAAGGCGAGCCTGAGCAGATTGAAACCATGAACGATATCGACGAATTCACCCGCGCCATCTGGGACAACCTGAACGAAGCCAACAAGATTTCCCTGTTCGTGCGCACGGTGGATTTAAAGAACGGCGACGTGGAAACCCGCATCGTGAATAAGTACCAGTGAACAGGAGGGATCCGCCATGAAGGAATTTGAACTGAAATACGGCTGCAACCCAAACCAGAAGCCGGCGAAGGTTTATATGAAAGACGGAAAAGACCTGCCCTTTGAAATTCTGTGCGGACGTCCGGGCTACATCAACCTTCTGGATGCGCTGAACAGCTGGCAGTTGGTGAAGGAGCTGAAAGCGGCTTTGAACATGCCTGCCGCCGCTTCCTTCAAGCATGTGTCTCCTACCTGCGCCGCCGTGGGCCTGCCCCTGTCCGATCGGCTGGCGAAAGCCTGCTTTGTGGACGATATTCCCGGCCTCAGCGATTCCTCCCTGGCCTGCGCCTACGCCCGCGCCCGGGGCACCGACCGCATGAGCTCCTTTGGCGATTGGATTGCCCTCTCCGATGTGTGCGACAAGACCACCGCGCTCATCATCAAACGGGAAGTGTCCGACGGCATCATCGCCCCCGGCTACGCCGATGACGCCCTGGAAATTCTTAAATCCAAGCGCAAGGGCAATTACAACATCGTAAAGATCGATCCCGAGTATATCCCTGACCCGGTGGAAACCAAGGATGTTTTCGGTGTCACCTTCCAGCAGGGCCGGAATAATTTTGAAATCAATGAAGCGCTGCTGCAAAATATCCCGACCGCGAAGAAGACGCTGCCTCCCGAAGCAAAGCGGGATCTGATTATTTCTCTGATTACGCTCAAATATACCCAGAGCAATTCCGTCTGTTATGCCTTTGACGGCCAGGCCATCGGCGTCGGCGCGGGCCAGCAGAGCCGCATCCATTGCACCCGCCTGGCCGGTGACAAGGCCGATAAATGGCACCTGCGCCAAAGCGGCAAGGTGTTGAACCTGCCCTTCCTGCCAGCCCTGGGCCGCGCTGACCGGGATAACGTGATCGATGTGTACCTGTCCGACCAGGACGAGGATGTGCTGGCCGACGGCAACTGGCAAAAATTCTTTACCGAATGCCCCGCTCCCTTCACCCGGGAGGAAAAGCGCGCTTTCCTGGACAAAATCACCGGCGTATCCCTGGGCAGCGATGCTTTCTTTCCCTTCGGCGACAACATCGAGCGCGCCCGCCGTTCCGGGGTTTCCTACGTGGCCCAGCCCGGCGGCTCCATCCGCGACGACCAGGTGATCGAAACCTGCGACAGGTTCGGCATGGTCATGGCCTTTACCGGGATGCGGCTGTTCCATCATTGAGAAGGACGGAGTTTTTTGGGGGAAAACCATTCTTTGTAACCAAAGAACGGTTTCCACCAGACCCCTTTCCAAGAAAGCTATAAGAGATTTCTATATAAAACAAACAAATCAGCCTATCTGTTTAATTGCGCCTACTTACACTGTCATCCTGAGCGGAGTGGAGCGAGAGCGGAACGGAGTCGAAGGATCTGAAAGCTTCAATGCGGATTGTTTTGGATGATCACTGACTGTTGACACAATAGTCATATCGGATTACAATATGACTACATAAACAGAAAGAAGGTGCGGCGCATGACCCAAAGAATTTCGATTCGCCCGTCCCGTGACCTGAGAACCCATTACGCCCAGCTTTCAGCGGAAGCGAAGCAAAACCCCATTGCCATTACCGTGAACGGAAGGGAAGATACCGTTCTGCTGGCGCATGACCAATATATGGCCCAGCAGCAGAAAATGGAAGAAATGGAAAGCCGCCTAACTGTTTACGCCCATCTGGCCCAGGCCGCGGATGATGTAAAGCTCGGAAGAGTGCAGCCGGCGGATGAAGCCTTTGCGGACATCCTGCGGGAATTGAGGGCTGACCCATGACGAATTGGCAGGTTCTCATGACCGATACTGCCAAGGCTGACCTTCGGGAAATCGCCTTGAGCATCTGCGAGCAGTCAGGAGATTTGGATACCGCAGTTTCCTTCGTGACGGAGCTTCAGGAGCAATGCCTTGCGCTGGTATCCTTCCCGGAAAGAGGTGCTATTCCGAAGGACTATGTGCTGAAAGCGCTTGGCTACCGTTATCTTGTTTATAAACATTATCTGACTTTTTACCTGATGAACGCTACGGAACACAACGTCTATATCCACGCTTTCTTCAATGAAAAGCAGGACTATTTCAGGTATATGAGGAAACGGATTTGAAAAGAATAAACGGTTTTTTGAATATTGTTATGTGGTTATTCCTCGGGATATTTATTGGCATAACGATTGAATGCCGCATTATAGACCGTACTTATCCCGAGAGATATATAGAGTGTTCAGCACCATGGTATTGTTATGAACCATTAAGCGCGCTCATTCTGTTGATTCATGTTGTAGTGATTTGTTTGGCGATTAAATTGATTCTCAAACTGATCAAGCATTATACAAAGAAAAAACCAGACGATACTTCAATTGATCCGCAATGATTTGGTCATAAGGAGGCATCTCCATGAACATCCTGGTCATCGGTTCCGGCGGGCGGGAGCACGCCATCATCAAAGCCCTGAAAAAGAATCAGGAAGTTAAAACGATCTATGCCCTGCCGGGGAACGGCGGGATTGCGAAGGACGCGGCATGCGTGCCCATCGGCGCGAAGGATATCGACGGCATCGTGAAATTCGCTGCGGAAAATAAAATTGACTTTGCCGTGGTGGCCCCGGACGATCCGCTGGCCCTGGGCGCGGTGGACGCGCTGGAGGCTGCGGGGGTGCCTTCCTTCGGCCCCACCAAAGCCGCCGCCCGCATCGAGGCCAGCAAGGTGTTTGCCAAGGAACTGATGGAGAAGTACGGCATTCCCACTGCGAAGTGCCGTGTGTTCTCTGACCCCGCTGCAGCGAAAGCATATCTGCAATCCGCAGCCCTGCCTGCGGTCATCAAAGCCGACGGCCTGGCGTTGGGCAAGGGGGTCATCATCGCGCACACTTTGGCCGAAGCGGAAGCCGCCGTTTCCGACATGATGGAAAACAAGGTGTTCGGCGAGAGCGGTTCCCGCGTAGTGATTGAAGAATTCCTGGAAGGCCCGGAGGTTTCAGTTCTCGCTTTCACCGACGGAAAGACCTTAAAGCCCATGGTGTCTTCGATGGATCACAAGCGCGCCCTGGACGGGGACAAGGGCCTGAATACCGGCGGCATGGGCACGATAGCCCCCAACCCTTATTACACAAAAGAAGTAGCCCGGCGCTGCATGGACGAAATCTTCCTCCCCACCATCCGGGCCATGGAAAAAGAAGGCTGCCCCTTCAAGGGCTGCCTTTACTTCGGTCTGATGGTCACCAAGGACGGCCCCAGGGTGATCGAATACAACTGCCGCTTCGGCGATCCGGAAACCCAGGTGGTGCTGCCGCTGCTGAAAAGCGACCTGCTGTCCATCATGCAGGCGGTGCGGAATGAAACGCTGGATACCTGCCCGGTGGAATTTTCGGACGGCGCTGCATGCTGCGTGGTGATGGCAAGTCAGGGCTATCCCCAAAAGTACCGGACCGGTTATCCCATCACGCTGACGCCTGACACCGATGAAATCACCACTTACGTGGCCGGGGCGAAGACTGGCGAAAACGGTGAGCTGCTCACAGGCGGGGGACGGGTGCTGGGGGTGACGGCCCGGGCGGACACGTTAAAATCTGCGATTGAAAAAGCCTATGCCGCTGTAGAAAAGACCCGCTTTGAAAATGCTTTCTATCGCCGGGATATCGGGAAACGCGCGCTTTCCGGGGAGGGGAACTGATGGTTTATCGCGTCTACGTTGAGAAGAAGCCCGGCCTGGCCCATGAGGCCCAGAGCCTGAAAAACGATTTCATTTTCCTGCTGGGCATTGAACGGCTGAAGGACGTGCGCCTGCTGAACCGCTACGACGTGGAGGACATCGACGCCGGCTTGTTCGAGCGCCTGAAAACAACGGTGTTCGCCGAGCCGCAGTTGGACAATGTGAGCGAAAATTTGCCGGATCAGAGCGGAGCCGTTGTGTTCGCCGTGGAATATCTGCCCGGCCAGTTCGACCAGCGGGCGGACAGCGCCGCCCAGTGCATCCAGCTGATTTCTAAGGGGGAAAGGCCGCTGGTCCGCTCCGCGAAGGTGTATTATCTTTACGGCGACTTGGAAGAAACGGACATTGCCGCCATAAAAAAGTATGTCATCAATCCTGTGGAAAGCAGGGAAGCCGAGCTTGCTTCCTTCGATACCCTGAAAACCGCCTATGACCAGCCGCCCATGGTGGAAACCATGCAAGGGTTTCTCGACCTGGACGAAGCCGGGCTGAACAGCTTTGTGAAAACATACGGTTTGGCCATGGACGATGACGACCTGAAATACTGCCAGGATTATTTCAGGACCGAAAACCGCTGTCCCACGCTGACCGAGATCCGGATGCTCGACACCTATTGGAGCGACCACTGCCGCCACACCACATTCCTGACCCGCCTGACCGACCTGCGCTTTGACGATCCCGCCGCGCAGAAAACGTATGAAGCATACCTCCGTGTGCGGCAGGAGCTGAGCGTGAAGAAGCCCGTCTGCCTCATGGATATCGCCACCATCGGCGCCAAGTACCTGAAAAAGCAGGGTCTTTTGGACAAGCTGGACGAATCGGAGGAAATCAACGCCTGCACGGTAAAGATCAGCGTACAGACTGAAAACGGCCCGGAAAAATGGCTGCTGCTGTTCAAGAATGAAACCCACAACCATCCCACGGAAATCGAGCCATTCGGCGGCGCGGCCACCTGCATCGGCGGAGCCATCCGGGACCCGTTGTCAGGCAGGGCCTATGTATATGCCGCCATGCGTGTCACCGGCGCAGCCGACCCCACCGCGCCGCTCAGCGATACGCTGCCCGGCAAGCTGCCCCAGCGTAAGATCGTTACCACAGCGGCGGCGGGTTATTCCTCCTACGGCAACCAGATCGGCTTGGCAACCGGAGAGGTGCATGAGATCTACCATCCCGGCTACGCGGCCAAGCGCATGGAAATCGGCGCAGTGATCGCCGCCGCGCCTGCGGAAAACGTGCGGCGGGAGGTGCCTGTCCCCGGCGACGTGATCATCCTGCTGGGGGGGCGAACGGGCCGCGACGGCTGCGGCGGAGCCACCGGCTCCTCCAAAGCGCATACCCTGGAATCCATCGACACCTGCGGCGCGGAGGTGCAGAAGGGGAACGCCCCGGAAGAAAGAAAGCTCCAGCGGCTGTTCCGCAGTAAGGAAGCCTCCCTGCTCATCAAGCGCTGCAACGATTTTGGCGCAGGGGGCGTATCCGTCGCCATCGGCGAGCTGGCGGAGGGAATCGCCATCGATCTGGACAAGGTGCCCAAAAAGTATGAGGGCTTGGACGGTACCGAACTTGCCATTTCAGAATCCCAGGAGCGTATGGCGGTGGTGGTTGCTTCCGGGGACGCGGATAAGTTCATCGCTCTGGCGGACAGTGAAAACCTGGAAGCCACGGTGGTGGCAGAGGTAAAGGCTGAACCCCGTTTGACCATGCAATGGCGCGGGGAAACCATCGTGGATATTTCCCGGGCGTTCCTCAATTCCAACGGCGCGCCGAAGCAGGCAGCGGCCCATGTATCAGCCCCGGCCTGCGAAAAGAAGGCATCTCCGGCCGGTTTCGCGGAGGGAATGAAAGCGCTGGCGGGGGATTTGAACGTCTGCTCCCAGCGGGGTCTGTCCGAGCGCTTTGACTCTACCATCGGCGCGGGCACGGTGCTGATGCCCTTCGGCGGGAAAAACCAGTTGACGCCCATCCAGGCGATGGCGCATAAGATTTCCCGTGAAACAGGGGAGACTGATACGGTATCCCTGATGGCATGGGGCTATGACCCCTATCTCACGGAAGCCAGCCCTTACCGCGGCGCATACCTGGCTGTGGTTCAGTCTGTCGCGAAGCTGGCCGCCGCGGGCGCGTCCCTGCAGGATACTTACCTGACATTCCAGGAATACTTCGAAAAGCCGCAAGGCCGGCCTGACCGCTGGGGGAAGCCTCTGGGCGCGCTGCTGGGCGCTTTGCAGGCACAGTGGGATCTGGGCTGCGGCGCCATCGGGGGAAAGGATTCCATGAGCGGCACCTTTGAAAAGCTGGACGTGCCGCCTACTCTGGTTTCCTTTGCTGTCACCGCCGCGGACATCCGTGACGTTCGTTCCCCGGAATTTAAAGCCGCTGGGCATCCGGCGGTGCTGCTATCTCCCAATTACGATAAAAACGGTCTGCCTGAAAAGGAGAGTTTCAAGGCGGTTTTGAACCAGGTGCAGGCATTATTGCACAGCGGCAAGGCCCTTTCCGCCTGGACGGTAGATCAGGGCGGCATAGCCGAGGGCATTCTCAAAATGGCAATCGGCAACGGCCTGGGCTTCGAATTTGCAGACGGCATTTCCCTGGAGATGTTGTTCCGCAAGCAGTACGGCGCGTTCATCCTGGAACTGGGCGGCGATGCGGAAATCGGTGTGGCGCTTGGGCATACCACGGAAGAAAAACGCTTCATGTGGCAGGAGGAAAGCGTTTTCCTGGATGAGATTTCCGAGATCTATGAAAGCAGGCTGGAAAGCGTTTATCCCACGAAGGTCCCGGGAAAACAGGAAATCCCGGTCATCAGCGCGGAAAAGAAGCCTGTGGTCCGCCCGGCGAAATCCGTGGCTGTGCCGCGTGTGCTGATTCCAGTATTCCCCGGCACCAACTGCGAGTACGATTCTCTGAAAGCTGTGGAAAGGGCAGGACTGAAGGGTGAAATCCTGGTACTGAATAACCTGACTGCCCAGGGGGTAACCGACTCGGTGAACCGCTTCGCCAAAGCGCTGAAGAACGCCCAGATCGTGTTCATTCCAGGCGGCTTTTCCGGCGGCGACGAGCCCGACGGCAGCGGCAAATTCATAACCGCTTTCTTCCGCAGCGCAGCCGTGGCCGACGGCGTCCGCGACCTGCTGGACCGCCGGGACGGCCTGATGCTGGGCATCTGCAACGGCTTTCAGGCGCTGATCAAGCTGGGCCTGGTGCCTTACGGAAAGATCACGGAGCCCGATGCCGCTGCCCCAACCTTGACCTACAATACCATCGGACGCCACCAGAGCCGCCTGGTGCGCACGCGGGTAGCTTCCACAAATTCCCCCTGGCTGCTGGAGACACAGGCGGGCGACGTATTCACCGTCCCGGTCAGCCACGGCGAAGGCCGCTTCCTGTGCGGCGGCGGCTTATTGGAAGCATTGATTGCCAACGGCCAGGTCGCCACACAGTATGTGGACCTGGAAGGAAAACCAACTGACAATATCCTGTTCAATCCCAACGGCTCCGTTGCAGCCATCGAGGGCATTCTTTCCCCGGATGGCCGGGTGTTTGGAAAGATGGGACACAGCGAGCGCGTGGGCGACGGCCTGTACCGGAATGTTCCCGGCAGATATGACATGGGCCTGTTCCGCAGCGCGAAAAAGTATTTCGGCTGATGGAACAGCCCAAAGAACACGCTTTTTAACGGGGCGTGTTCTTTTGGTATATGCGCATATTTTCCAACCGCCATGGAAACGCTAAACCGGAAAGAGCGGCTCATTTCAAGCCGCGGGAGGAGGAAAAGCGAAAATGGCAGTAGGATTGATTTTGCTGTCCGTCGTGTCGGTGCTGGTGCTGTTCGGCGCGGCGCAGCGTGTGCTGGACAGGATGCAGCTGAGTGATCGGGCCGCGCTGGTCATAGCGGCGCTGATATTTTTTGGCGGGTTTGTGCCGGATATCCGAATCGGCCAGGTGGCGGTGAATCTGGGCGGGGCGGTCATTCCCTTGGGGGTATGCGTGTGGCTGCTGATCAAAACGGACACACGGCGGGAAGTCGCCCGGGCGCTGGCCGGCAGCGTGCTGACGGCGGCGGCGGTATACGCCCTGGGGCGGTTCCTTCCCGCCGAACCGGAAAACATGGTGCTGGATCCCAATTATACCTATGGCATTGCGGGAGGCGTGATTGCCTATGCGCTGGGAAGATCCCGCAGGGCCGCGTTCATCTGCGGCGTGCTGGGCGTGATCCTGGCAGACACGCTGGTGGCGGTCATCAACTGGCAAAACGGCATTGCCTCCACCCTGCGCCTGGGCAGCGCGGGCATGATGGACACAGTGGTCATTTCCGGGCTGACAGCTGTGCTGCTGGCGGAACTGATGGGCGAGCTGATTGAGCGCATTTCCCGGCCGGAACAGCAGGAGCATCGTGAAGCCGTACGCGTTCCGGTTCGGCGGGGAGGAAGGAAATAAAATGAAAAAAAAGATTTTACTGATATCCTTGCTTATACTTGTACTGCCCCTTTGCGTCTTCGCCGAATCCGAGGAAGAAGGCGGCGTGTACCGCCTGCTGGATGAAAACGGCGAAACCGTCACCTGGTACGCGGGATCGCCGGAAACGGGGGACGAATACATTGCCGGGGATAACCGGCATTACCGCCTGATTCAGATAGACGAAAAGGCAAAGCTGGCCCGGATGGAAAGCCTGGGCAGCTTCACCCTGCCGGATGTGAGCTGGCTCGATGAGGAAACACAGCCCGTCAGTGCCGCGAAAAAGTCGGTGGCCCTTTACTGCACCCACAGCGACGAGAGCTACGAGCCGGGAGACGGCAAAAGCAGCATCGAAAAGCGGGGCGGCATATATGATGTGGCGGAAAGCCTGAAAGCAGCGCTGGAAAGAAAAGGGATCACCGTCCATTACAGTGACGAAAACCACTATCCCCACGATGCGGGCGCTTACCGCCGCAGCCGCGCCACTGCAGCGTCCTTGGCGGAGGAAGGAGTGGATGCCATTTTCGATGTACATCGGGACGGTATTCCGGACGCCGCGCAGTACGAAAGCCGGGTAAAGGGCGAGGATGTGACGAAAGTGCGCCTGTTGGTGGGGCGCCAGAACCAGAATGCCGACGCCAACAAGCAGTTCGCGGCCCAGATCAAGGCTGTGGCGGACAAGCTGTATCCCGGCTTGGTGAAGGATATCTACATGGGCAAGGGCAGCTATAACCAGGACCTGATGAGCCAGGCGGTGCTGCTGGAATTTGGCACCCATAAGAGCGATAAAAACGAGGTGCTGGCTTCCACCGCATATATGGCGGACGTGCTGAACCGCGCGCTCTACGGCGGCGTATCCGGCGCCGCGGGAAAGGATACAAAACCGGCGGCGGAAAATTCCGGCGGCTGGACGGGCATCAGCTGGTTGGCGGTGATCGGCCTTGGCGGACTGTTCCTGTACGCCTTTGCCGCGTCGGGCAGCCTGAAAACCGCAGGCCACAAAATGAAACGCTCCTTCCAGGAAATGACCGGCGGTCTTCTGGGCGGACGCAGCGGCCGCCATGATGAATGAACGCTGAACATCTTTTTATTTCGTTCCTGCAATCCAATGCCCTTCGTTCTTTTCCGTGAACGGCGTATCTTCCTGCCTGACGCATCTGCAGGCGGCAGCGAGAAAAACGCAGGCGAGGCCGGGAAGGGCGTAATAGACCACATGGTTCAATTGGTACATCCCCAGCAGCAGCGTGCCGTAGCAGGCATATCGTTTTCCATGGGCGGGAGCCAGGATCAGCCGCAGCCAGTGAACAGGCGCGGCTTTTTTTCTGCGTCTGCCCAAGGCAACCAGCTGAACATCCGTGGCGGGATTGGCGCTGCCCAGCATGGCTATGAGCTTTTCACAGGAGAGGAAAGAAACTGGCGGTTCATGATCGGCTTGCCGCTGGGCTTCCGCTGATATTTTTCCGCAAACGCATAACAGCCCATTGTCGGCGTTCAAACGTTTGATTTCCCGCTGCAAGGCCAGCACATCGCTTGAACCGGCGCTTATGTCCTGCGGCGACTGCAGCAGAGAAACGATCCATTTTTTCCCCTTGCGGGCGCATAAAACCCCTTTTTCTCCCGCCTGGATGAGGGTCAGCGGTTCCCGCAGGGACAGCAGCATGGCGATTTCAAAATGCGCTTTTGTCGGGTCGGTGAGAAGCAGCCTTTCCAGGGCCAGTTCTCCGCCGATGGTGGCGCGAAGCCGGCTTTCCTGCCGTGTTACCTGGTCATCCCGGGCTTTGTTGCGCAGAATCACGATCATCGCGTAGAGCGCTGTGCCCGCGGTCAGGGCTGGGACGCACAGCCCCCAAAGCAAAATAAACCAAAAGATGCTCATAATCAGTGTAAAAACATGAAAACCGAGGCTATCCATCACCTGTCCAAGCCGGGATCGCTGTAAATAATCTTGCATTTTGCCTTCCTCCCTCTTTTCAGAATGCCCAATATGTTGTATAATATGGATAGGAGATGATCGAATTTGCAGAAAATGGGCGTGCTGGGCGGAACATTTGATCCGATACACGAAGGTCACGTCGCTTTGGCGAAGGAAGCGCTGCAGCATGGCGGCCTGGATGGCGTGATTTTTCTGCCCATGGCGCATCCCGCGCACCGGGAAGCCGACGCTTCCGCGGAAGACCGCCAGAACATGTGCGCCCTTGCCGTTGAAGGACAAGCCTGTTTCTTTCTTTCCAAAGCCGGCAGCCGCGCCGGCGTCGCCTATACCGCCGACACGCTGGTGCCGCTGAAAAAAGAATTCCCACATACCTCCTTTACGATCATCCTCGGCGCGGATAAATTGCCGTCCTTGCCCTATTGGCGGGAAAAAGATAAGCTTTTTTCCCAGTGTGATTTTCTCATATTTCCCCGCAGCGGCGTAGACCTGGAGGAAACGCTTGAAAAGGCGAAGCAGGCCGGGGCGAAAATCAAAATGCTCCCCTCCTTCCAGACGCCCTATTCCGCCACCATGATCCGCACGCAGACCGCCCACTACCTGGACGCACCGGGGCTGGATCAAAAGGTGCTTTGCTATATGGCGGAGCGCGGCCTTTACCAGCAGGATTTTACGCCGCGCCTTAAAACCATGATGAGCCCCAAACGGTTCCAGCATACCCTGGGCGTGCGTCGGGAAGCGGTGCGCCTGGCCGCGCTGCACGGCCTGCCCATCCAGCGCTGCGCTCTGGCCGCGCTGCTGCATGACTGCGCCAAGGGCATGAGCCTTAAGGATATGAACAAAATTGCCCGGGATAAGCATTTGACGAGCAATGAAACCGTGCTTTCCTCCGGCGCGCTGCTCCATGCCCTGGTGGGCGCTTATCTGGCGGAGAAAGAATTCCATATCCGGGATGAAGAAGTGCTGAACGCTATCCGCAGCCACACGGTGGGCCGTCCCGGTATGACGAAAATGGAAATGTGCATCTTCGTGGCGGACGCGACGGAGGAAGGCCGGGAGGATTATCCGGGGCTGAAGGAACTGCGGCTGCTGTGCGAGCATTCCCTGGCGGCGGCGGTGTACCGCTCGCTGGAACTGACCCAGGAATATGTGCAGAAGAACGGCCGTCCCTTCGATCCCGTGTCCCTGGTAACAAAGGCGTTCCTGGAAAGTATATTGACCGACGGGGAGAGGAAACTGCTTTCGTCGGTGTAAAATAGTAAGCGTAAATAAACAATAAGGAGGAAAATGAATGGAAAACAACGGATTAGCCCTGCGCATCGCCCACATCCTGTATGACAAGAAGGCGACGGACATCACCGTGCTGCGGGTATCGCATCTGACCGTGATCACCGACTTCATGGTCATCGCAACCGGCCGCTCATCTTTGCAGGTAAAAGCACTGGCGGACGACGTGGATGACGCGCTCGCCATGGAGGGCGTGGCCCTGCGGGCCCGGGAAGGCCAGCAGGAAGGCCAGTGGATCGTGCTGGACTACGGCACGGTGCTGGTGCACATCTTCCACCCGGAAGCCCGGAAATTCTATCATCTGGAGCGGCTCTGGGCGGACGGGGAAAACAAGGTGCCCCTCACCTTCATTGAAGAAGATGAAAAGGCGGAGCAGCCGGACGCATGAATATCCAGATCTATGCCCTGAAAAAGAATTTCGATACGCAGAAGGCTGAACGGTTCTTTAAGGAACGGCGGATTTCCTATCAGCTGCTGGATTTAAAAAAGCATAAGCTGGGCATGCGGGAGCTGCAGCTGTTCGCCCGCCGGTTAGGCGCGGAAAACCTGGTGGACAGGAAGAACCCCGAAGCGCTCAGCCATCCCATCTGTTATAACGACGATCCCCAATATATCCTGGAAACGCTGGCGGAGAATCCCCGCTTTTTGCGCACACCCATTGTGCGCAACGGCGAACAGGTGACCCTGGGCGCGGATGAAAAGACCTGGGAAGCGTGGATTCAGAAGGGATAACGCGTTGGGCACGAAGAGTACACATACTGCGGATCAAGCATTTTGGGGTTTTTATCTATACGCTGTATGTTTTTGGTAAGGAGGAATTTCCATGCTGCTTTACTGTCCCGATTGCAAACGTTTATACGCCGAAGAAGAAAGATGCCCGGCATGCGGGAAGCGCAAAGGCCGGGAACCCCAGGCGGAGGATCCCTGTTTTCTGATGTCCGTTGGCGTCATCTGGTCGGAAATGGCGGCTGACCTGCTGAAACAGAATGAAATTCCCTTTGAGCAGAAAAGCAACCAAGGCGCGGCGATGGCCATGCTCACCGGCCTGCTCAGCGAAACCTTTGATTATTATGTCCCATTTGCCCGCTATAGCGAGGCAAAGGAACTGACGGATGCTTTCTTTGCCCAGAACGGGGAACAGGAAGCGGAAGAAACAGAGTCGGAAGAAGCCGAAAAAGAAACCGAAGAAGAATAAAACTTTCATACGAATGACAGAAAGAGGCGAATGACGATGAAGCTGATTACCATCAAGAGCGACCTGATCACCGTTACCATTTCCTCCCGGGGCGCCGAGATCCAGTCCATCCTGGACAGGAACGGCATCGAGCGCATGTATGACGGAGACCCGAAATTCTGGGCCAACCGCGCCCCCATCCTGTTCCCTGTTGCAGGCGGCTTCAAGGATGACGGCTATATGTGGCAGGGAAAATGGTATCCCATGCCCAAGCACGGCTTCATCCGTCCCCTGGAATGGCAGGTGGAGGACGTGAAGGAGCATCAGGCCGCCTTCCTGCTCCGGGAAAAGCATGAGGGCTTCCCCTTTGAGTACGACCTTCGCGCTATCTATACCGTGGAAGGAAACAAACTGGACGTAACATACGCCGTTACCAGCCGGGACGAGCGCCCCTTCTGCTTCTCCATTGGCTCCCACGAAGCATACGCCACCCCCGGCGGCATCCAGGATTACGAGATCGTGTTTGATGAGGCGGAAACGCTTCAGCACTCCGAACTCATCGGCAACCTGACCGGCCATGATACCGTGACCATCGCGCAAAACACGAAGGTGCTGCCCCTGACCTACGATTACTTCCAGGTGGATGCGCTGGTGTTCCGCAACGTCAAGAGCCGGGGCGTGACCCTGCGCACGGACAAAAACGACCGCACCATCCGCGTTGACTTCCCGGACTGCCCCTTCCTGCTGCTGTGGACGAAGCCCAATGCGCCGTACATTTGCATCGAACCCTGGTGCAACGGCCCGGACTTCATCGACGCGCCTGCGGAGATCGACCAAAAGCCCGGCTTTACGCGCATTGAAAAAGGACAAACCGCCAAAAAGCACCACGTGATTACCATCGGGTAAACAATTGCAAGACAGCCTCAGCGCTTTGCCGACGCTGTCTTTTCAAGTATTTCACCATTTATTGGAAGGATCGTTTTGCTTGCGTCCCGGGACAAAAAAAGTCTGTTTTGTGCATAAGCCGGGATGTTTATGGTATTTACGATTTTTGCGCGTCCTTATATAATATGTGATAAATATGGACAAAACGGTCATTTTTGGCCGGGAGGTGAAGGCGTGAGGGGATCCAAAGCAGCGCATCGTTACCGGCGTATCGACCTGAGTATATTTGCGCTCATGGTGATCCTGTTTGAGTCCGTCGTTGTTTTGGCGGAGACGAAATGGTTTCCCGGCCAGCCCTACACCGTGTCCGTGGTGCCGGCAATTGTCGCCGTGGTGATGATCCGCTGGGGCCCGTGGGCGGCGATTCATGCCGTGCTGGGCGGATGGACATTCTGTTTTATGTCCGGCGGCGGCCCAAAGCAGTATGCAGTTTACTGCCTGGGCAACCTGTTTTCCCTTTTATCTCTTTTCCTGGTGAAAGCCCTGGGCGGGGAAGAAAAAGTCAGGACGGACGTATGGAAAACCCTGCTGTACGGCTTGTGCGCGATTTTGCTGATGCAGACGGGCCGCGGCCTGACCGCATTGTTTTTGGGTACACCGGCGGAAGGAATCATCGGTTTCTACACCACGGACGCGATGTCTCTCCTGTTCACGCTGATGATTTTATGGATCGTTCGGCGCCTGGACGGAGTGCTTGAAAACCAATACCATTACCTGCTTCGGCTTCGGGCGGAGGAGGAAAAAGAAAGAGGAGGATTACGATGAAGAGTCAGGGAGGGGATTTTTTGATCCTCGACAAGGCCACAGGCACGTATCGGGAAGATCCCGAGCAGGTGGTCCGGGATGATGTGGAAAAGCATTACTGGCTCCATGTCGGCCGTACGATCGTGAAGGACTGGCGGCTGTACCTGATGCTGGTGCCCACCGTCCTGGTGTTCCTGTTCTGGCGTTACCTCCCCATGTACGAGCTGCTGGGCTCCTTCAAAGTGGACGATTCGGTAAAGCCTGTAGCAGACCAGTTTTTTAAGGGCTTCTCAAATTTTAAGGGGCTGCTGGTCGGCGCGGGCACGTATGCGGAACTGTCCTCCAATTTCTGGCGGGCGCTGCGCAACACCTTCCTGCTCAGCTTTTACGGCCTGTGTTTCGGCTTCCCCATGCCCATCATCCTGGCGCTGTTCTTTAACGAGATCCGCTCGGACATCGTGCGCAGCACCTATCAGGTGTTCACCTATCTGCCCAAGTTCATGTCCACGGTGGTCATGACCTCCCTGGTCACCATGCTGATCAAGCAGGGCAGCGCTGCCAGCAATACGCCTCCCGGCATCATTTCCCAGGCACTGGCCAGCCTCGGGCTGATTTCCCAGGATGTAGCGCAGAAGGGCTTGCTGAATAACCCGCAGTTCTTCCGGGCGATTTACCAGATCAGCGGCATATGGGAAACGGCGGGCTACGACAGCATCGTGTTCTTCGCCGCGATCATCGCCATTTCGCCCACCAGCTACGAAGCGGCCCAGATCGACGGCGCGAACAAGTGGGCCCAGATGCGCTACGTCGTGCTGCCAAGCATCCTGTCCACCATCGTGATCATGCTCATCACCCGCATCGGCTCCATGCTGTCCATCGGCTATGAAAAAGTATTGCTGCTCAGCGAAGGCCGCATCGCCGCCTACCAGACGGCGGAAGTGGTATCCACCTTCGCCTGGCGCATCAAAAGCAACCAGAGCGGCCTGGCCTCCGCGGCTGAAATGATGAACAACGTGATCGGCATGCTGCTGGTGATCGGGGCCAACACGATCGCGCGCAAAGCCTCCAACGTTTCGCTCTACTAAGGAAGGAGGTTCAGACCGATGAAAAGAAAGCTGGAGATTTCCGAGCTGATCTTTAAAATCCTCAGCCACGTGTTTCTGACCGTTTTCGCCCTGATGTGCCTGTACCCCTTCCTGTACGCCGTTTCCGCCGCCGTCAGCGGGCGGCATGCCGTGGAATACAGTGAAATCATCCTGTTTCCCAAAGATGTGCAGTTTGACGCTTTCCGGTACATGTTCTCCAGCAACGAGTTCTGGAACGCTTATTCCAACACCCTGTTTCTGACCATCTACGGCACGATCTGGAGCCTGTTTGTCGCCATCCTGGGCGGGTACGCGCTGAGCAAAAAGCGCCTGCTGTTCCGCAAGTTCTTCAATTTCTTCCTGGTGTTCACCATGTGGTTCGCCGCCGGTATCGTGCCGCAGTACCTGAACTACCTGGCCACCAAGGACGTGTTCAACTCCATGGGCATTACGGACGACAAGTGGCTGGTGGTCATCGCCATGGGTATGGCGGCCATGAACATCATCCTTTTGCGCAACGCCTTTGAAAACGTGCCCAGCGAAATCGAGGAAGCCGCCATCGTGGACGGCGCGACGGAGATGCAGGTGCTTTCCAAGGTGTTCATCCCCATGAGCAAATCCACCATCGCCACCGTGGCCCTGTTCTTCGCCATCTCCCGCTGGAACGGCTACTTCTGGGCGCGCCAGATGATTTCTAACGCCAACGAACAGCCCCTGCAGGTGTTCATCCGCAACAAGCTGGAGCAGTACACCGACCTGGAGCAGCTGGCCACCTGGACGGAAAACTACGCCGCCGATTCCGTGATTTTCGCCCTGATCGTCTGCTCCATCATCCCCATCCTCATTATTTACCCCTTTATTCAGAAGTACTTCGCCAAAGGCGCTAACGCCGGCGGTGTGAAGGAATAAAAAAACAGGAGGAATCAAAACATGAAACGCATTCTGTCTCTGGTTCTGGTCTGCGCGATGCTGCTGTCCCTCGTGGCTGTGAGCGCCAGCGCGGAACTGACCTACGCGCCCGGCACCGTGCTGCGCATGGCGACCGGCTACAACAGCGCCAAGACCGGCATCACCTTCGACGCGGAAACCGCGGGCGAGGGCATCACCCTGGCCGACGGCAAGACCTACAACACTGGCGCGCTCAAGCCCACCTGGGTGGCGCTGGAAGAGATCCTGGGCGTCAAGTTTGAAAGCAAGTATCAGGGCAACGGCGCCGCCAAGGAATTTGAGTTCTGGAAAGACCGTCTGGCCGAGGTGGATATGGTGAGCGGCACCGCTTCTCTGCTGTCTGAGTACGGCGAAGTGGGCAGCGTGGTGAACCTGGCTGAATACCTGGATCAGATGCCCAACTTCAAGGCGTATCTGGAAGCCAATCCCATCGTGCGCCTCTCCATCACCGGCAACACCAAGACCGGCGCTATCTACTTCAGCCCCTACTTCGACGGCGTGAACGACATCGAGCGTATGCCCCTGATGCGCGTTGACTGGGCCGTGAAGCTGCTGGACGGCGAAGGCGAATTCACCGCCGAAGCCTGCAAGGATACCGCCGCTCCCGTTTACACCCCCTATATGCCCACTTCCGGCAAGGTGGAAATCGAAACGCCCACCCTGGACGGCACCGCTACCGAGATCGTCACCAAGGACTATGACGCTTTCGGCAACATCATCGAAAAGATGAACGAAAAGGGCTCCATGACCGGTGTGGAAGCGGTGAACATGCTCCGCGAATACATCGACAAGACCTACAACGGCTACTACGGAACCACCCGTTCCAACCTGTTCTGCGGCCAGAACGCCGCCTGGGACGTGGACGAAATGGTCGCCCTGCTGCGCTGCGTCGTGGCGAACTCTTTCACCCTGAACGGCACCGACACCATCCAGGGCCTGTTCTCCCGTGAGGAAGCGAATAACGCCCGCCGCATCAACCTGGTCAACTTTGCCGGTTCCCTGTTCGGCGTGCGCGGCATGGAATCCCGCCAGGATTACCTGTATGTTGGCACCGACGGCGAATTGCATGACGCCCGTCAGGAAACGGCCACCTATGAAGCCATTTCCAAGATGCATGACATGGCCGAAGAGGGCCTGATCTCCGCCGCTTTCATCAACAGCGAGGACGTGAACAGCGCTAAGTATCTGGAACTGGATCTGGGCTTCATGAGCTATGACTACAACCAGACCCAGACCGTGATGAACGCCACCAAGCTCCATGAAGGCGAAAAGTACATGGCGATCATGGTGCCCGTGGCCCGCTGGTTCGACGGCACCAGCGAAGACGGCGTCTACATGCGCTTTACCGAATCCTGGCGCTCCGTCAAGACCGACGGCTGGGCCATCTCCAAGGCCGGTGTGGAAGGCAGCGCGGACAAGCTGAACGCCGCCCTGGCGCTGATCGACTACGCTTACTCCGAAAAGGGCCAGATCCTCATGAGCTATGGCCCCGACGCTTTCATCAAGACCAACGCCGACGGATCCTATGAAACCTTCCTCTTCAACGGCAAGGAAATGCCTGTGATCGCCGACGCTACCAAGGCTGAGCTTTGGGAAAAGGCTGGCGGCAACTACACCAACTACGCCCGTATGTATCTTGGCTCTACCCTGAGCTTTGTCAAGTCCCAGGCCTTTGAGTACCAGTGCACCCATGACGTAGGCAAGGAAGGCGCTGGCTATATCTCCACCGCCATCGGCCTTGGCACCATCAAGCATCCCGAGCTGGCCATCACCGAAAACGGCTGGTACACCTCCGTGCCCACCGTGCTGCCCAACACCAAGGTTGAAAACGACGAACTGAACTCCTACACCCAGCTGACCTCCGGCGGCAAGTTCTCTGGCGCCAAGGGCGGAGAAAACGCGTTCATCAATATCATCTTGAACGGCTTCGCCGAAGATGGAATGAAGTCTGCTGAAGAAGCGGCCAACACCGTGTTCATGGATTGGTTCGGCGAGTTCTATCTTGAGCTCAAGACCACTGCCTGGGAGCGCATCAAGGAATACTATCTTGCGTTGAACCAGTAATCCCATCTTTTCGAAATCCGGGATAGCGCAAACCGCTTCCCCGCCCGTCCTTCAGGCGGGCGGGGAAGCCTGGAATAATACGGGGGAAGGGAAGTCATGATGTATAAGAAACAAATGTCCCTGCAGCGGATCGTGTGTCTGCTGTCCATCATTGCCAGCGCGGTAGTATTCATCTATTCCCTGGGGATGATGACAGATTTGTTTGACATGCTGTACAATATGATCCCCGACCCGGAAGATCTCGACTCGGCCAGGGTCGCCGGGGCGAGGATTTACTACGACATGCAGGGCTTCAACCACACGCTGCTGCGGGAAGCCATCGGGCTGATTTTATTAAGCTGCCTGCTGTTCCTCACCAACACCCACGTGCGCCGGAAATACTATGTGGGCAACTACGTGGCCACCGGCCTGAACGTGGCCGTCAATTGCTATGTGGCCTGGTGGGCGCACGGGCAGATCGCTTACTACAAAGACTGGTACCTGACGAACGTGGATTTCGCCCAGCTGGAGCGGAGACTGAGCCGCGTGGGCACCTACACGGATTCCACGTTCTGGTTTGATATCCATATCGCAGTGTTCGCGTTCACCCTGATCGTGGCGCTGCTGCTGATTGTGAATGTGCTCTGGAAGATCAAGGCAATGGGGGATGAAAAACGGCTGCTGAAAGCAGGAAAGGCGGTGTCGGCATGAGCGAGGATCGTTACACGGAGCTTGACCGTATGCGCTTTACCAAGAATACCAAGTCGTCGCGCCTGGCGTATCTTGCTATCCTCTTTGACGTTTTGTTCTTTGTCAGTGTTTATAAATCCGATGTTGAGAATTATTATTATACGATCACCATCGGCGCTTCCATTATCTACAACCTGGTGTTCCTGCTGATCACGTTCCTGGCTTCCGAGGGCGTAAAGAATTATAAAAAGAGCTATTCCTGGGTGATGTTTGTCCTGGGCGCGATTCAGATTGCCCGCATCTTCATTATTCCCCTGAACGCTCATACCACTGTGCTGGCGGGAGGGCCGGTGATGGACACGTTCCAGTTCATCCGCCTGATTGTTTATCTTGTCGCCTCCGCCGCCTGTTTGTTCCTGAGCGCTTACCTGAACCTGCAAAAGAGCCGTGCCCTGGACGCCCATATGGCTTCCCTGCAAGGGCAGCAGGCATAAGGAGGGATACGCATGGCAGAGCTGTCATTGCAGCATATTGATAAAATATATGACAACAACGTGCAGGCCGTGTTTGATTTTAACCTGGATGTAAAGGACGGGGAACTGATCGTGCTGGTGGGCCCCTCCGGCTGCGGCAAATCCACGACGCTGCGCATGGTGGCGGGGCTGGAGGATATTTCCCAAGGCAAGCTGATGCTGGACGGCAAGGACATTACCGCTGCGCCTGCCAAAGACCGCGATATGGCCATGGTGTTCCAGAATTACGCCCTGTACGGCCATATGACCATTTATGAAAACATGGCGTTTTCCCTCACCCTGCGGAACGAGAATCCCAATGTCATCCATAAAAAGGTACTGGCTGCCGCGGATATTCTGGGCCTGACCAACCAGCTGAACAAGAAGCCCTCCCAGCTGTCCGGCGGGCAGCGCCAGCGCGTAGCCATGGGCCGTTCCATCGTGCGCAATCCCAAGGTGTTCCTGTTTGACGAGCCGCTGTCTAACCTGGATGCCAAGCTGCGCAGCGCCACCCGACGTGAAATCCTGCTGCTGCATAAGCGTTTGCAGGCGACCATGCTGTACGTGACCCACGACCAGACCGAGGCGCTGACCTTGGCAGACCGCATCGTGTGCATGAGCATGGGCCATGTGCAGCAAGTAGGCACGCCGCTGGAGCTGTATGATACGCCGAACAATAAATTTGTGGCTTCCTTCATCGGCCTGCCGCCCATGAACATGTTCGAAGTGGAGTTTCGGGATGGCGCGCTTCACGGAAAGGGGTTTGAGGTCGGGCTCACCGATGCGCAGAAGGATATTCTGGCTGCATATAATAACAAGACCATCACCCTGGGCGTGCGGCCCGAGGACATTGCCGAGGAGGGCAGCATCACCATCCACGTTGCCACCAACGAAAACCTTGGCATGAACACCCTTGTGCACGGTGAGATGGGCTACGGCAACCGCATCACCGCCAAGCTGCGCGGCTGGGCCAATTACCGCCGGGGCGACAATGTGAACGTGCATTTCACCAAGATGCACTTCTTTGATCAGGAAACTGAGCAGGCGATTCGGAAGGAGGCGAAATGATCATGGCAAAGAATCCTTCGGGCATTCAGGAATTCTGGCGCAAGCGGCTGGTCAGCCTCAAACGCAAGCCACAGACCATCGCGCTCATTGCCATGGGCTTGGCCTTCATCTATTATACGTTTAACCTGACGCAGATTTCCAATACCACCGCCCTGATCAACGGCCCGCACATGGGCCTGAGCGGCTTCATCACCATCCTGGCCTCCACGCTGAGCCTGGTATGCTTCCTGAATGCTTTTCCCCACCGTAAAAAGGTCAACATTCCGATGCTGGCGCTGATGCTGGTGCTGGTTGGAGCGGTGATTTACTGTGATATTTACTATGGCTCCTGTATCACCACCGCCATTACCCGTGAAGAAAACCGCATTGATCCCACCGGGCCAAACAGTTTTGTTGCCGCTGCCAGGACCGTGATCACCGTGCATATGGTCATCCTCTGCGTCGGCGTAGCGCTGGTGGCGCTGCTGCCGGTTTACGGGAAAGCGCTTAAGAAGATCAATACCAATATCGACGTGGAAGGCAACGGCGGTATGGCGAAGATCGACATCAGCGGCGAGGATGCCTGAGGCTCCATGGCAAAGAAACAGAAGAGCCCGGTGGAAACCGAAGAACGCTCCGCGGCGGATTACTATAAGCTGAACACCAAAGCAGTAGACGACCTGGTGAACGCCTCTGAGGAAAACGCGCCTCCTGTTAGCAAGGAAGAACTGCGAAAATACCACGCCCTGCCAAAGCTGAAAATCGCCGATTGGGTGCAGGCCGTGGTGCTGAAAACCTGGTTCGCCGGGGTGGTGTGCTACTTCATCATCTGGGGCTTGGGGCTGTATGTGGCAAATCAAATGGACTTGCTGCTGATCACCGGCATTGCCTTGGGATTCGTTACCGATCTGATTACCAACAGCGTATTTCGGTTTATCGCCCGGCCTCAGGGAGCTAACGACCGCTGGATGATGTTTCCGAAAAAGAACTATGTTTTTCTTCCGCTGAATGTACTGTACGCGCTGCTGCTCACATTCTGCGTGGTGATGACTTACAACGCGCTGAATACCCTGCTCATCAGCCTGTCTGGCAATGCGGACAATGTGCCGCTGGGTGTGGAGCCTGTTCTCTTCGGTCTGTTCACCATGGGGTGGGATATGCTGTTCCTCGGCTGTAAGCGCCTGGGAAAGCGCATGCTGAACGACGCAAAGGCCGCTGCCGGGAAAACAAAATGAATGTAAAGGGGAAACCTGCCTTCTATGTATGAAGAAATCGACCGCTATGTCCTGTCCCTGATCGAGCAGTCATCACCCGAACGCACCGCATGGAATGTGGAAAGGATACGGGCGGGATTGCCGGCCAGTTGGAATTATATCGACGGATGCATGATGACTGCCCTGCTGTCCATGGCGGAAATCACCGGGGATCAGCGTTATTTCGATTTCGCGGAGTCCTTCATCGATTCTTTCGTATATGAGGACGGCTCTATCCGCGCCTATAAAGCGGAAGGGCATACCCTGGATGATATCAACGAAGGCCGGGTGCTGTTCGCCCTGTATGAAAAAACAGGAAAAGAAAAGTACAAAAAAGCCGCCGGTTTCCTGCGGCGGCAGCTCAGCGTTCAACCGAGAACGGAGGAAGGCAGCTTCTGGCACAAGCAGATTTACCCGCATCAGGTGTGGCTGGACGGGGTGTATATGGCCCAGCCCTTTTCCGCGCTGTATGAAAAATACTTCGGTATCGGGGATTACAGCGACGTTTTCCGTCAGATCGGCGTCGTCCGTAAGCATATGCGGGATAAGAACACCGGCCTGTACTATCATGGCTATGACGCCAGCAGACAGGCATTCTGGTGCGACCCGGAAACGGGCCTGAGCAAAAGCTTCTGGCTGCGGGCCATCGGCTGGTTTTCCGTAGCGCTGGCTGACCTGCTGGAGATCCTGCCGGACAGCGAGGGCAAAAGCGGCATTGCCGACGTTTTCAGAACGCTGATGGCGGACATTTCCAAATTCGCAGATTCCGAAACCGGCATGTACTGGCAGGTGGTGGATCAGCCGCACCGGGAAGGAAACTATCTGGAAAGCAGCGGCAGCTCCATGATGGCTTACGCCATGCTGAAGGGCGCGCGCCTGGGCGTGCTGCCGCAGGAATTTGCCGCAAAGGGCAAAAAGACCTTTGACGGCCTGATGAATACCTGCCTGGCTTTCCGGGACGGCGGGCTCAGTCTGGATCATATTTGCCTGGTGGCCGGGCTGGGGCCCGAAAACAACCGCCGCCGTGACGGCACATATGCTTACTACATTTCCGAGCCGGTGGTAAAAAACGACGCCAAAGGCGTTGCTCCTTTTTTGCTGTGCTATACGGAGATCAAACGCCTGGGCTGATCATTTTTCCAGCGGTTTTACCTTCATCACGTCGGAATCCTGGATGGGGGAGTTGTTGCTTCCCCTGCGGGACTGAACGTAGAAGCTGGGCGCGACGCCGTACTTCTTCTTGAACATCCGGGAAAAATACAGCGGTTCCCGGAATCCGCACAGCCGTGAAACGTCCGTGACCGAAACGCCCGTCATTTCCGCGCCCACAAGGGCTTCCGCCGCAATCTGCAAGCGTTTGTTGTTCAGGTACTGATGCGGGGTGATCAGCATTTCTTTCTGAAACAGCTTGCGCAGGTAATCGTAATTGAACGGCAGGGAGCGCATGTATTCGTCCAGCTCATAGCTGGGGTCGTCGAAGTGCTCCAGGATGTCCCGCTCGATTTCCTCCACCACGGGAGAGCGCCGCTTGTCCTTCTGGTAGGCGGCCAGGTAGCAGCAGATCAGGTTGCCATATGCGGAGAGGAAGATGTCTTTTTCCGGGCGGGAGCACTGGTAATGGTACAGCGCCGCGCGGAACGCGTCCAGCAGGAAACGGTTGCTGTCATCCTGGATAACGGAAGGCGCGGTCGCAGACAGCGTGGGCATGCTGATGTTCAGATGGATGTTTTCAAAGCCTTTTTCGCTGCTGTTGGCGTGGGGGAGAAGCGGCGGAATAATGACCACATCTCCTTTGCGGTAGGTCAGGGCCCCGTCGTCAAAGGAAAACTCCCCGCCGCCCTCGGTGCAGTAAACGAATTCCCAGCTTTCATGCGCGTGTCGGTTCACGGTCAGCATCATTTCATGCCGCCCCGCGTAGATGATCTCATTCATGCCCGGCGCTCCTTTCGCTTTCTGGCGAGTGGTCGGAAGCAAAGTGTGCTCTGTCGCTCCCATTATATCAGATAATATCCGTTTTGTCCATGACTCAAATGACTTGAGGAGGTAATACCATGGCCTACCTGACGCTGAAAAACATCAACAAGATTTACCCAAACGGCTTTCATGCCGTACACAATTTCAACCTGGAAATTGAAAAAGGGGAATTTGTTGTATTTGTCGGCCCTTCCGGCTGCGGAAAATCCACCACCCTGCGGATGATCGCCGGGCTGGAGGATATTTCCAACGGCGAGTTTCTGATCAACGGCAAGCGCGCCAATGAGATGGGTCCCCGGGAGCGGGAAATCGCCATGGTATTCCAGAGCTATGCGCTGTACCCGCAGATGACGGTATTTGACAACATCGCATTCGGCCTGACCCTGCAAGGGGTGGACGAGGATATCATCGAGGAACGGGTCAAAAACATCGCAGGCATCCTGGGCCTGACGGACTATCTGGACCGCCTGCCCCGGGCGCTTTCCGGCGGCCAGCGCCAGCGCGTGGCCATTGGCCGGGCCATCATCCGCAAGGTGGGCGTGTTCCTCATGGACGAGCCGCTCTCCAACCTGGACGCCAAGCAGCGCGTGACCATGCGCTATGAAATCGCCCAGATCCACCAGAACACCGGGGCTACCACCATCTATGTCACCCATGACCAGACCGAAGCCATGACCCTGGCTGACCGCATCGTGGTGATGAAGGACGGCTATGTACAGCAGGTTGGCACCCCGTACCAGCTGTACTTTGAGCCGCAGAACGTGTTCGTGGCGGGCTTCATCGGCGAGCCGCCCATGAATTTCCTGCGCGGCACGGTGAAGAACGGCGCGCTGCGCTTTGGCGATAACCTGATTGATCTCAAGAAAAAGCTGCCTTCCGTCGATAAATACGAGGACAAGGAAATCGTGTTCGGTTTCCGCCCGGAGGGGATTCAGCTGGGCAGATGCGAAAACGCCTACGAGATCACCGCCAATGTGGAGCTGACCGAAATGCTGGGGGACAATACCAACGTGTATATCACCGCGGGCAGCGACCACGCCATCCTGAAGGTGGACAGCCACGACACCCCCGAAACCGATGCGGTTATTACCTTCTCCATTCCCTTCGAAAGCGTCTATCTATTTGACGGGGAGACGGAAACGGTGATCAATTGCAAATAATTTTTTGCGGTTTGATCAGATGTAAACAGCGGTTTTTCATGGTAAAAAGAAACAGTTTCGTTTTTCGCGCTTCGGCATATGATAAAACGGATGATGGGAATCATCAAATCATGTGAAGGAGGGAAAGCGAATGAACATTCTTTTGTGGCTGGTGCTGGGCGCGCTGGCAGGCTGGATCGCCGGGCTGATCATGGGCGAAAGGCGCGGCTGGGCCGGGAACATCCTGGTGGGCATTTTAGGCTCCGCTGTGGGCGGTTTTGCGGCGTCGCTGCTGGGGTGGGGCGGCGTTGACGGCTTCAACCTGTACAGCTTGCTGGTGGCCGTAGGCGGCGCGTGCATCCTGCTGTGGATTTACAACATGCTGCAGCGCCGGGCGGCAAGGACATAAAACAGACGGATTTCAACATAGGAGCGGGGCGGTTCGTTTTCCCGCTCTTTTTTGTCATATGGATTGGACCGTCCGCATACCCTTTTCTGAAAGAGGTGAGCGGAATGGAAAAAACCAACAATCAGTCAGGGATCGTGAAGAATCATATGCTGACGCTGGATAACCGGCGGCGGGCGTCGCTGACGGGCGTGAACGAAGTGCTGGGGTTCGATGAAAACACGGTGAATCTGCGGACGGAGAATGGGGAAGTGACCATTACCGGGGAAGGGCTGCACGTAACGAAGCTGATGCTGGAGGAAGGGCAGCTGGCTGTGGAGGGAAAAATCGACGGCATTCAGTATACAGCCCTGCGGAACCGGCGGGTTGGGCTGTTCCGCCGGGCCGACAAATGATTTTTTTTGAAACGGCGGGGCAGGCCAGGACGTTCCTCCTGCTGCTGTACGCGGGCTTTGGAGCGGGGGTGCTCTATGACGTGCTTGCTCTGCCGCGCCGCGCGCTGCCCCGCTTTTGTCAGCCTGGTCTGGACGCGCTTTGGTGCCTGATGACAGGCGCTGCCGCCGCGCTTGTGCTGGCCGCGGGCGGCGAATCTGCCTTCAGGCTGTACTCTCTTCTGGGGCTCGTCTGCGGCGCGGCGGTTTATTGGCTTGGGATCAGAGCATTGATACGGGGCATCGTACGTTTTTTCAAGCGAAATAAAAATTTGCAATAACGTTTGGCTTTTGCTGCCCGCTGGCCTACAAAGGGTTGGCGGAGCAGTTTTTTGCGTTTTTTCTAATATCAGGCAGGATAATGAAGAAAAAAGCAGAATAAAATAATGTTGATATATACACTTTTATCAGTTTGCATATAAAAAGGGAGCGAACAGGAATTATCTGCATAGGGGCGTAACGAATCGGCCCATTCAAAGAACGGCGTTTTCTCCTGAATGAAAATACAGCCTGCGCCGGCGGCCGAACCGGAATAAAGGCAAGGAGTGTCAATGAGATGGAAGCGTCTTTACGCGCTGAAATATATCTGATCTGTATGATCATCGTAGGGCTGCTGGTGCATTGGAGCATCCGGAGCGAATCCAAATCCGCGTCGGACCAGTGGCTGATCCGCTGTTATGGCGGATTTTTCGTCACCTTTACAGCGAATTTCCTTTTTATCCTCTTCAACCGCGGCATCTTACAAACGCCTTGGGCCAAGCAAATATCATATGTACTGAAATCGCTGTTTTTCATGTTTTTCAGCATGAGCGTGATAGCCTGGTGCGGGTACGCGGAGACGGAGATTCGCCGGGGGGATTTGGTGCGCAAAAAGGTGCATCTGATGTTCATCATCCCCAGTATCATTCCGATGATCCCCATCGCGCTGAACCTGTGGAACCGGATGCTGTTTAGCATCGACGAATCCCTCGAGTACAAGCGTGAGATCCTGTATCATTTCCTGATGCTGTATTTGTTCGCCTGTACCGCCTATTTCGCGGTGCGGCTGTTCACGCGTTCCTTCCGGGAATTCGGCCCGAACCGCAAAAAGCATCTCCAAGTCACCGCTTCCTTCTCCCTTTGCATCCTGCTGGCCTGGCTGTTTTCGTTCATGGGGGAATCGGTGCCGGTGATTTGCGTATGCGTGACGGTGAACCTGCTGTGCGTGTATAACTGCACCAACCGGCAGCAGATTTCCATGGATAAGCTGACGCAGGTGAACAACCGCCAGAACCTGATCGGTTTTATCAATTACAAGCTGATCAACCATGAAAGCCGCTTATATGTGCTGATGATCGACGTGGACTATTTCAAACCCATCAACGACACCTACGGCCACCTGGAAGGCGACCACGCGCTGGTGCGTGTGGCGAACGCGCTGAAGCGCGCCTGCAATTCGTTCAAGCGTCGCCCTTTCATTGCCCGGTATGGCGGGGACGAATTCATCATCGTGCTGGAGGGCACGCAGGAGGAAGCCGAACAGCTGTGCAATTGTATTCACGCGATCATTCAGGAAAGCCAGGAAGAGGAAAAATCGCCCTATGAGCTGACCGTGAGCATTGGGGTGGCGGGGTACCGCAACGGCATGCAAAGCAAGGATCTGATCGCCGCGGCGGACGAAGAACTTTACAAAGTCAAGCAGACTCGGGATAAGAGAGCGCGGAATGCATAACCGTTCTTTATTCATGCTGAAAGCGAGGGAATGACATGCCGCTGCAAATCGTCCGGGATGATATCACGAAAATGCGGGTGGACGCCATCGTGAACGCCGCCAATAACAGCCTGCTGGGCGGTGGCGGTGTGGATGGGGCCATTCACCGCGCCGCAGGGCCGCAGCTGCTGGCGGAATGCCGCACGCTGGGCGGTTGTGAGACAGGTCAGGCAAAAGCCACCAAAGGCTACAATCTGCCTGCCCGCTATGTGATCCACACGGTCGGCCCTATCTGGCATGGCGGCAATCACGGCGAGCCGGGGCTGCTGGCCGCCTGTTACCGCAATTCCCTGCAGATCGCGCGGGAACTGGGATGCGAAAGCGTGGCTTTCCCGATGATCTCCACCGGTGTGTACGGTTATCCCAAGGATCTGGCGCTGCCCATCGCCACGCAGGCGATCTTGGAATTCCTGATGGAAAACGAAATGCAGGTCTATCTGGTGGTGTTCGGCGCGGGCACGCTGGCAGTGAGCATGAAGCTGTTCAGCGATGTACGGCAGTATATCGACCAGCACTATGTGGATACGCATACCGACCGTCCACGGGAATACCAGCGCGAAGCGCTGTGGCGCACAGACGAGAAAAAAGCGCTGGAATACGACATCGCGCTGTCCGAAAGCATTTCCTATGAGCATATGGCCCCCATGGCCGACAGCGCGCCCATGCCAATGGCCGCCCCGGACTGGAAAAAAATGCTGGAGGAGACCGACGAGGGCTTTTCCGGGATGCTCCTGCGCAAGATCGACGAAAAAGGCATGACGGACGCGCAATGCTATAAAAAAGCCAACGTGGACAGGAAGCTGTTCAACAAAATCAAGAATACTCCGGGTTACCGTCCCGGCAAGCCGACGGTGTTTGCTTTCGCGGTGGCGCTGGAGCTGAATCTGAAAGAAACAAAGGAAATGCTGGAAAAGGCGGGCTTTTCGCTCACCCACAGCAGCAAAATAGACATCGTGCTGGAATACTTCATCAAAAACGGTCTGTATGACCTGATGGAAATCAACGAGGTGCTGTTCCAGTTTGACCTGCCGCTGCTGGGCTCTGTGGCGTAGCGCTTTATTTGTCGCTTTTGAGGCGACCATTTCTCTCCCGTACTGCTGTATAATGTGCCCGCAAGGTTGAAAGAAACCTGCGGAATACAGCAGACGGGAGGATTTTATCATGAAAAAGGATTTGACTGAACTGGTTTTTATCCTGGACGCCAGCGGCTCTATGGCGGGGCTGGAAAGGGACACCATCGGCGGCTTCAACGGCATGATCGAAAAACAGAAAAAGGAGCCTGGTGAAGCGCTTGTTTCCACTGTGATTTTTGCCAATAACAGCCGGGTGATCCATGACCGGGAGCCCATCGGCAGGGTCGAGCCGATGACTGACAGGCAGTATTCTGTCGGCGGCTGCACCGCCTTGCTGGACGCCATCGGCGGCGCAGTGCACCACATTGGCAACGTGCATAAATACGCCAGGGAAGAAGATCGGCCTGCGCACACCCTGTTCGTCATCACCACCGACGGCATGGAAAACGCCAGCAGGCTCTATGGCGCGGCGGAAGTGAAGCAAATGATTCAGCGGCAAAAGGAGAAGTACGGCTGGGAATTCCTGTTCCTGGGCGCGAATATCGACGCGGTAGAGACTGCCGGGCGCTTCGGCATCAGCGCTGACCGTGCGGTGAATTACCATGCCGACGCCCTGGGAACAGCGGTAAATTACAGAACGGTGGAGAAAGCGATTCACACCGTGCGCAGCTGCGAGCCGCTTGCCGCCAGCTGGAAGGACGAGATCGAGGAGGATTTCAAAAGCAGGTAAACACAGCAGGCTGCCGGAGGATTGCGCCCTGGCAGCCTGTGTTGTCATTCAGCATTCAAATATCGGAAAATTAAACCCGCACCCACGCGCCTAAAGATTTATCATGGGCTGTCACGGTGAGCATATCGCCCGCTTTCCAGTCGGGCCGGGGCAGGTTGGCGTCGTAGTAGAACAGCCGGTCATCCTCCGGGTCTTCCATGTTGCCCACGTTCAGCATCATGGGATAGTATTTTACTCCGTCGCGCATCACCGGCGTTTCTTCCATTTCCTTAAACATTCCGGTAGTCTGGCGCGTCCTGCCGTGCAGCACTTCGTTCAGATGGCGGCGGTACGCGGTCAGCGGGGAAAGCAGCATGCCGTGGCAGAAAATCAGCCCCGCACCCAGGATCAGTGAAAGGCACGTGGTCAGCCAGCGAATCCGGAACACAAACGAAACAATAACGCCAATCAGCAAGATAGCCGCCGGTATGCCCAGAATCAGCCTGCGCTGCCTGATTTGCGTCTGTATATCCGCATAATCCTGTTCTGTATACAAAGCGCTTTCCCTCTCTTTCATTATGAGAAAAACAATTTCCACACGTCTATCATATCGCATAACAAGCCAAAAGTACAGCCCCGAACGATGGCGATATTGTGGCAAAAGGGAAAAAAGTTTTCTGGCAGGAAATAAACGAATGCTGAAGAACGTTATATGTCAGAGCGGAAAAAGAAATCGGTCCGCCGGAAAGAAGGAAAACAATGAAACGGTTGATTTGTTTGACGCTGATGGCTGCGATGCTGCTGACCGCCGCGATGGCAGCGGCGGAAACCGCGCCTTCCCTGTCCTTTGCTGACTTGACCGACCTGGATTGGAGGTTCAGCAGCGGCGTCGGCGCGTGGTATACCTTCATGTGGTTGGAGGAGGACGGCACATTCACCGGTGAATTCCATGACAGCGAAATGGGAGAAACAGGTGAAGGCTATCCCGACGGCACGGTGTACGGCTGCCTGTTCCACGGGAAAATGACCCTGGTTGGACAGGTGGATGAATACTCCTGGAAAATCCACGTGGATGCCCTGGATCTGGACGAAGGGCAGGCGCCGGAGGTCATTGAGGACGGCATGCGCTTTGTGACCTGTGACCCCTACGGCCTGAAAGCCGGCAATGATATGCTGCTGTACCTGCCCGGCACGCCGGTGGAAAAGCTGCCTGAAGATTTTGTTTTCTGGGCGCATCTCTATTCCTTCGGTGAGGACATGAAAGAACTGCCTTATTACGGGCTTTATGACCCGCAGGAGGAAACCGGGTTTATCGGCGAACAACCTTATGGCAGGGGCGAAGTGATCGTCGGCGCATGGCGGAAGGAAGGCGAAGAAGCAGCGGAATCCTATTCGCTGCTGATCCTGAAAAATGACGGCACCGGAGAGCTGCTGCAATTGCCGGAGCAAACCGGTGTGCCGCTGGCCTGGTATGCCGAGAGCGAGGGCTGGACCGTGTGCTTCGCTTCCCCTGACGTGACCGTCAAAATGACCTATAACGAAGAAACAGACCGTCTGACCGTCACGGAAGGAGATCAGGCAACGGTGTATTGCCGTGATTGGTGGACAGAATCGGAATTGTTTTTTTCAGAAAGCTTATAGAAGATCAGAGCCGCCTCGCAAAACTGTGAGGCGGCTCTGATTTTATACGGCCAGGCTTATTTCTGCTCTTTTTCGTTTTCCTCGTCCTCGTCGTCTTCGTCGTCCAGGTCTTCTTCGGAGGCCAGGCCGCGGTTGATCTGCACGCCTTCCATGTGGGCGTTGATATACTTGTCGAAAACACCGTTGGTGTAGCTTGCGTAGACGAACCGGGCCAGGGCAAAACCGATCAGGATATAATACGCGCCCAGGGCCAGCAGGGCCAGCAGCGCGCCGGTGAACAGGAAGATGGCCAGGCAGATGACGGAAGGCAACAGCATGATCAGCCGGATGCCTACGGTCTGGGGCAGGCGGCCCACAGCCATGATCAGGCTGTTGCGGACCAGTTGGGGAAAGGATACTTTATAGGTGACCATCATGGGATACATGAACGTGACGCCCAGTATCCACACGATGCCAATGACCACGATCAGCATCTGGGGCACCATAAAAATCACATTGGATGCCGCCTGTTGTCCGTAAAACTGATAGCCTACATACAAGACGATCGGCAGCACAGACGTGATGGCGGAAACCAGCAGGCCCTGCTTCCAGTTATCCTTGACGGCGTCCTTGAAATCAGCCCAGATGAAGGCGTGCTCGTCGCGGCTCCAGTTGCGGGTCACATACGCAAGGCCCGCCTGCACAGGGCCGGTGATGGCAATGCAGGGGATGCACCAGAGGCAGAACGTGGACAGGATACTCCGCGCCATTTCCACCATCCACACGTCCAGATCCAAACCGGCGAGCAGGCTGATCTGCTCCTCCACCAGGTCGCCCATATCGCCTGTCTCCACATAAGCGGCGTATTGGCTGCGGATCATGAGCACATTGACCAGCGTGGTGACACAGTAGCCGATGAGAATAATCAGCGGCAGCCAGGCGGCGATGGTCATCAGGTTAATCCTGCACAGCGCGGAAAAACGCACCCGCAGCATCTCCCAAAAGAGCTGCCATCGGTTCCTGGGCAGGTCTTCCCTCCGAAAATCCCCTTTTCCGCTTTTGCCGTAATAATAATTGTTCATCAATTTTCCAAACATTGGGCGATTCCTCCAAATACATACCACAGCTTTGCGTTTCCGATCCTTGCCGGAAAACACTGAGTATAGACATTATACTATATTTTTCTCCAATTGAAAACCATCAATTTTATGAAAAACAAACTGTTCTTAGAATCCGGGGCGAAAAAGGTGGAGAAAACAAAAAATGAACAGCGCGCGGGCGTGCGTTTCCCTGCGCTGTTCTTGCTTCAAAGAGTAAAATTATGTCCTTACGAATGCGTCGTAAATGGATTTCACGGCAGTTTCAAAGTCGTCTTCATCCACGCCGACGATGATGTTCAGCTCGCTGCTGCCCTGGTCGATGGTGCGGATAGAGATCCCCTGGGAGGAAATCGCCGTGAACAGCCGGGCGGCGGTACCAAAGTTGCGCACCATGCCGCGTCCAACAGTAGCGATCAGTGCAAGATGGTCGGACACGGTGATGGTGTCCGGCTCGCAAAGCTCCCGGATGCGGGCCAGGACCTGTTCCCTGTGGGGCTCCAGCGCTTTCCCGTTCACCACTACACACATGGTATCGATGCCGGTAGGCAGATGTTCAAAGCTGATGTCGTATTCCTCGAAAGCCTGCAGCACCCTTCGGCCGAAGCCCAGCTCGGAGTTCATCATGTCTTTTTCCACCGACACGATGGTAAACCCCTTGTGGCCCGCGATGCCGGTGATCACGTGGGCCACGTCGTTCTGCCCCGCGTTGGCGCGAATCATGGTGCCGGGATGCTTGGGGTCGTTGGTGTTGCGGATATTGGTGGGAATGCCCGCCTTGCGGACAGGAAATACGGCGTCCTCATGCAGCACGGTCGCGCCCATGTAGGACAGCTCGCGCAATTCACGATAGGTCAGGGTGGAAATATACTGCGCGTCCGGGACGATCCGCGGGTCAGCCATGCGGAAGCCGGTCACGTCCGTCCAGTTTTCGTACACGTCGGCGTTCACTGCCCGGGCTACCAGCGCCCCGGACACGTCGCTGCCGCCGCGGGAGAAGGTATGGATATGGCCTCCCGCGTCCGCGCCGTAAAAACCTGGCACCACAGCGCGGCGCATGTTCGTGAGGCGCTCGCCCATGATGCTGTTCGTTTCTTCTTCCAACAGCCGCCCGTCAGTGCCGAAGCGCACTACTTCCGCAGCGTCTACAAAAGGAAAATCGATGTATTTGGACAGCAGCTTTCCGTTCAGGTATTCGCCGCGGCTGGCGGCATAGTCCGACGGGGCTCCTTTTTCCAGCCTCTTTTCGATGGCCCCGAACTCTGTCGCGAAATCCATCTGGATCTCCAGTTCATCGGCGATTTCCTCATAACGGGCCCGAATTCGCTCCAAAAGATGCTGAAAAGCCTTTCCCTGGCTGGCGGCACGGTGCGCCGCGTACAGCAGGTCAGTGATTTTATCGTCGCCGGGGCCCCTTTTCCCCGGCGCGCTGGGCACCACGAACTTGCGTTCAGGGTCCATCAGCAATATTTCTTTAACTTTTTTAAAGTGTTCCGCGTCCGCCAGGGAACTGCCGCCAAACTTCGTTACGATCATGATCTGTCACTCCTCTAAAGTTTCGGTTGATATTGTAACCTTTAATTGGCAGAATGTCAAATAAAACCACACAATTTATTCTATTCCCATGTGGCCGGAGAGGTGAACGGGATAGAACGGAAGATATTGTCCCAAATCCAACCGGGAAAAAAAGCAACGTTTTGTCGAAAGCCCTCGACAGTTTTTGCTTTTTCCTGAAAGATATGATATAATAACCGCGTACCATTTCCAGTTGATTGGGAGACCTGCTATGAAGCTAAAGGACATCGCCTCTCCGTCCTCGATTAAAGCGCTGCCGGAAAAGGAATTGAAAAGGCTGGCAAGCGAGATCCGGGCGGAGATTATCCGCACGGTATCTGTGAACGGAGGTCATCTGGCGTCGAATCTCGGCGCGGTAGAGCTGACCATCGCGCTCCACCGTGTTTTTGACTGCCCTGAGGATAAACTGATTTTTGATGTGGGCCACCAGTGCTATACCCATAAACTGCTGACCGGAAGAAGCGCTGATTTTTCCACCATTCGGAAGCTGGACGGCCTGTGCGGCTTTCCGAGAAGGGAAGAAAGCCCTTATGACGCTTTCAACACCGGCCACGCTTCCACTGCTATTTCCGCTGCCCTGGGCATGGCGAGGGCGCGGGACATGCGGGGTGAAAATTACAATGTGGTGGCCGTGGTCGGGGATGGCGCGCTGACGGGCGGCATGTGCTACGAGGCGCTGAACGACGCGGGCAGCCAGAACACGCCGCTGATGGTGGTGCTCAACGACAACGGCATGTCCATTTCCAGGAATGTGGGCGCGCTGTCCAAGCAGCTTACGCGCCTGAGAGTGAGCCGGGGCTGGCTGGAAACGAAAAAGAATGTGGCGGATGCCCTGCGCAGGGTGCCCGGTGTGGGAGAGAAGCTCCATGACGCTTTTCAGCGAGTCAAGAACCGTATCCGCAACGCTTTCATCCGGGACAAATTTTTCACCGCGCTGGGCTTTCAGTATTTTGGCCCCATTGACGGCCATGATATTCAGGGCATGGAACGGGTTTTTCGCAGCCTGAAGAACGTTGACCGCCCGCTGGTCGTACATGTGGTGACAAAAAAGGGCAGCGGATTTCACCATGCGGAGGAAAAGCCGGACGCGTTTCACGGCGTCGCGCCGTTCTATATTGAAACCGGACGCGCCCGGAGCGAACTTGGGCCGTCTGTAGGCACGGTTGGAGGAGGATATATCACCTCTCTGGCGGAAAATCACCCTGAAATCTGCGTTGTGACCGCCGCCATGACGGAAAGCACCGGATTTGGAGAATTCAGCAAGCGTTTCCCCAAACGCCTGTTTGATGTGGGTATTGCCGAAGAACATGCCGTCACCATGGCGGCGGGAATGGCCGCGGGCGGTATGCGGCCATTTGTGGCGATTTATGAAACGTTTCTGCAGCGGGCGTTTGACCAGATCGCCGTGGATGTGTGCCTGCAGAACCTGCCGGTATGTTTCCTGCTGGACCGGGCAGGCATCGGCGGGGAGGATGGCGCGACGCATCATGGCCTGATGGGCGTTTCCATGCTGAGGGCAATTCCAAACATGGCGGTGCTGGCCCCCAGAAGCGAACATGAACTGAAAGAAATGATCAACTGGGCGCTTTCGCACGGCCGTCCCTGCGCTATCCGTTATCCGCGTTCGCTGCCGAAGATCAAAGCGCCGGAGGGAATGTTCCGTTTTGGCACGTGGCAAAGCCTGACGCCCCATTACCGGGACGTGGCGATCCTGGCTTCTTCCGCGATTTTGCGGGAATGTGAAGAAGCTGTGGAACTGCTTTCTTCGGACGGTATCGAAGCGTATCTGATCAACGCGTCCACCATCCAGCCCCTGAATACGGATTGCCTGAAATATCTGGCCCAAAAGAAAATCCCCATCGTCACGGTTGAGGAGCACTTCCTGTCCGGCGGGTTTGGCAGCGCTGTCGCTGCCTGCTGTGCGAAAATGAAGTTCCCCGCGCCCGTTGCTATGATCGGCCTGCCCGATGAATTTGTGCCTCACGGCAGCCGCAGCCTGCTTTTGCAGCGGTACGGCCTGGACGGGCCCGGCATCGCACGACAGGTGAAAAAGGCGGTGAAGGGATGAAACAGCGGGCGGACGTGTGGCTGGTAACGCGAGGTATGGCGGAAAGCCGGGAAAAAGCCCAGGCGCTCATCATGGCCGGCCAGGTGTACGTGGGAGAAAAGAAAGTATTGAAATCTTCCGAACAGCTTGACCAGGACGCGCCTTTGCAGGTGCGCGGCGGTTGTACGGATCACTTCGCCAGCCGGGGCGGGCACAAGCTGGAAAAGGCCATCAACACCTTTCATGCTGACGTGGCCGGTGCCGTGGCCATGGACATCGGCGCAGCGACCGGCGGATTTACCGATGTACTGCTTCGCCACGGCGCGGCGCATGTGTACGCCATCGACGTGGGCTACGGCCAGCTGGACTGGAAACTGCGCAACGACGAACGGGTGACGGTGATGGAGCGCACCAACGCCAGGGCCCTTACCCTGGAGCAGTTTTCCCTGCAGCCCCATCTTACGGTGATGGATGTTTCCTTTATTTCCATCCGGCTCATTCTGCCAGTGGCCGCGGCAATCATGGGGGGGGACGGGCGGTTCCTGACCCTGATCAAGCCGCAGTTTGAAGCAGGGCGCGGCCAGGTAGGAAAAAACGGGGTCGTTCGGGAGAAAGAAATCCATGAACGGGTGCTGCGGGAAATCTGCGTTTTCTGCCCTTCCATCGGCTGGCATGTGCAGGATCTGACGTTTTCCCCCATCAAAGGCCCGGCAGGCAATATCGAATTCCTGGCCGATATTCAGCCCGGCCCCGGCGAGGAAATCACCGATGGCCAAATCGCCGCCCTCGTGCAACAGGCACATACGGAGTTAAAGTGAGAAAGAAAAACATCCTTCGCTTCCCAACCAGGGAACACGAAGGATGTGAGGCTGTCGAAAAAGTTTTTCGACAGCCTGCGAATGAAAATGGAATCGGGATTCCATTTTCATTCGACACATCCATTTCCTGCAAAAATGGGTTTTCGACCCCCAAAGGAGGCCGAAAACCCTATTTTTGCGGTCGGAAATGGATATAGGAAGCAACATTCCGTTGCTCCTCGGCGACGTACACGCCGCCGCCTGCGGATTTAAAATCGAAGGGCTGCGGCCCTTCGATGCATCCCGGGGTTTTTCGACAGCCTGACATCCTTCGCTTCCCAACCAGGGAACACGAAGGATGTTTTGCATTGTAAAAATCACTTCCACAGCGAATTGGGATAGATGCCGTCCTTTTTCATCTGGGCGATGGCGGCCTGCACCTGGGGCATATCGGGCTGATAGGTGACGCCGTACCACTTTTCCGGGCAGGGCAGCACCCGCACCTTCGCTTTGCCCTCTGCGATCAGCGCGTTGGGGATGATCGGCAGGAAGTATTCGCATTTGAGCGGATTCTTCGGTAGATTTTCCGCCAGGAACGAGGCGAAGCGGCCTTCGATCTCTTTTAATATATCCGGTGTAAAGCCCCAGAAATTCATGGAAACTGTGGTCCCTGCGGGCAGGAAGGTAAAGGTCTGGCCGTCGTCCTCTGTATAAGCCGCGCCGCCGTCCCGGGGCTCGATGTGGGTGTGCTCCACGATGCCGGTGAGGAACTGGCCGCTTTCGTCCATGGCGCATATACCCCGGGCTACATGGCCGTTTTCTGTGAGGGTGTTTTCCACCTGGTAGCCCACCATGGCATATTCGTCGGCCGGATGGTCGGACACAAGATAGTCATAGATGGTTTTGAATGCGCGTTTGCCGTAAAAATCGTCTGCGTTGATGACGGAGAAAGGCGCGTCGATGGCGTCTTTGGCGCAAAGCACAGCGTGGCCGGTGCCCCAGGGCTTCACGCGGCCTTCTGGAATGGAGAAGCCGGCGGGCAGGATTTCCGGACGCTGATGGACATACACGATCTCCGCCGCGCCGCCCACGCGCTTGCCCAGCGTATCCCGGAAAAGCTGCTCGTTTTCCGGCTTCACGATCAGAATGATCTTTCCGAATCCGGCGCGCACGGCGTCAAAGATGGAATAGTCGATAATCCAATGGTTTTGCGGGTCTACGGGCGCCATCTGCTTTAGCCCGCCGAAACGGCTGCCCAGCCCGGCGGCCATGATGACCAGCTGTGGTTTCTGCATAAGGATTCCCCCTGATTTCATGTTTCAAGCCCGCGCTGCGGGCAAGGCCATTATAGTATATTTTTCCGCTTTTGTCTACCGTTGGGCTGCGTATGTATCCAAAGGAAGGACAGTCGCGTTCAGATTTTTCAAAAACGCCTGGTCGTGTTCCACCAGCAGCATGGTGGGGCGGAATTGGGCAATCAGCCGTTCGATCTGCATCCGGGAAAGCAGGTCGATATAGTTCAGCGGTTCGTCCCAAATGTAGAGATGCGCGCGCTGGCACAGGCTGCGGGCAATCAGCACCTTTTTTTGCTGGCCCGCGCTGAGGGCTTCCAGCGGCTTTTCAAACTGTTCCCTGGAAAAATCCAGTTTCCGCAGGATGGTTTTGAACAGCGTTTCGTCTATGCCGTTTTCCCGGATATAATCCTGCATAGGGCCGGACAAATACGGCTGCTGGGGCACCACGGACAGGATCAGCCCGCTGGCCCGAAGGATTTCTCCGGATGAGGGCTTGATTTCGCCTGTCAGCGCTTTGATCAGGCTGGTTTTGCCGCATCCGTTTTTTCCGGTCAGGGCCAGGATGCTGCCGTTGCTGAGCGAAAGATTCAAGTGAGACAGGATGACCCTTTCTCCATAGGAGATTTCGGCGTCACGGCACTGGATGAGACGCCCGGATGGATGGTAAAGGGGGAAGATTTTCAGGTCCTCCGCCCGCTCCAGGTTTTTCAGCAGCCCTTCCTTTTCCTCGATTTCGCGTTCCATCCGGGTTTCCAGGTTCTTCCTGCGCTGCTGCATACGGCGCGATTTTTCACCCGCATAAGAGCGAGCATTCTTGGGCCGTTCGTGCGAGCTGGGCGTCAGGCCGAACTTGGTGCTTTCCACCTTATCCGCCCAGACGTTGGCCTGCCGTGCGGCGGATTTCAGGGAGGAGATTTCTTTTTTCAGCTTCTCATTTTTATTGATTTCAAATTCGTCCTGCCTCCGCTTGTTTTCTTCCCAGGATGAAAAGTTACCCTTTTGCACCTCGATGTTCGCCCGGTTGATGGACAGGATATGATCCACGCAGCCGTCCAGGAACGCGCGGTCATGGGATACCAGGATGAACCCCTTCTTTGTGTTCAGGTATTCGCTGACCACCTGCCGCCCCAGCATGTCCAGGTGGTTGGTGGGCTCGTCGATCAAAAGGAAGTGATGCTCCCGGGCAAACAGCGCAGCCAAAAGCACCTTTGCCTGTTCCCCGCCGGAAAGGGAGGAAAAGGGGCGGGAGAGAATGTCATCCGATACGTCCAGGCAGGATATTTCCTTCATGAACCGCCACACCTGCCCCTCTGCGTCCATGTCCGCGGCGATTTCAAGGGGCGTACTGCCGCTGTCGGGAACGGTAAACGGAAAATAATCAAACTGCACCGGCGCGCTGACCGCCCCGTGATCGGGCAGTTCACCGCATAGAATTTTCATCAGCGTGGTCTTGCCGCGCCCGTTGCGGCCGATAAAACCCAGTTTCCAGTCCGTGTCCACGGAAAAAGAAGCGTCGCTGAAGATCAGATCAGGGCTGCCTTCATAGGCGAACGTTAAATGTGATACCTGTATCTGCGCCATATAAACCTCCGAAACCTTTGTCCGCAGGCTTGCGCGTTCTCCTTCATCCCAGCGCGAAAAAAAACACGCTTTTTACGTATGAAAAAAGACGCGCGTATCCGGCCTGCCTGGGCAAACCAAAACAAAGCATGCATTTGACATGCGTTTTGACCCTTGCCCTTCTGTCTGTAAAACCCGTTTTCGGGTCAGGACGGCAGAACCGTTATTTGCGCATCTTTCCACCTCTTTCTTCTTTGCTGTCCTTATTATATCTGAAATGGGATGAAAAAGCAAGATAAAATGTGGATCTTTTTTTACTTTGTTCTTTTTTTAGAAAGTTTTGCAAAATTGTTAAGTTTATGTTATACTGTATGTTGTGGTTCGTTGTGAACCGTACAACCAAACTGTGCGAGGTGTTCTATGGCGCAGAAATATGACGCGGGCAGTATAAAAGTATTGGAGGGGCTGGACGCGGTTCGGATGCGGCCTGGCATGTATATCGGTTCCACCGGCAGCCGGGGCCTGCATCATCTGTTATGGGAAATCGTTGACAATGCCATCGACGAAGCGATGGGAGGATACGCCACAGAGGTGGCTGTGACCCTGCACAAGGACGGCTCCGCATCGGTATGGGACAACGGGCGCGGCATGCCGGTAGACTTGCATCCGCAGCTGGGCATTCCCGGTGTGGAGGTGATTTTTACAAAGCTCCATGCGGGCGGCAAGTTCGGCAACGAAAATTACGCTTATTCCGGGGGCCTGCACGGGGTGGGCGCCAGCGTGGTGAACGCGCTGTCCAAATGGCTGACGGTGGATATCTTCCTGGATTGGAGCCATTATACCCAGCGGTACGAAAACTGGTACGACCCCAAACAAAAAAAGTACCTGGCCGGGCATCCGGTGACCGGCCTGGACAAGCAGGGCAATACCCGCAAGCGGGGTACGCTGGTGCGCTTTCTGCCGGACGATACCGTTTTTGAGGAAACTGTGTTCAATGGCGACATCGTGCGCCGCAGGCTGCGGGAACTGGCTTACCTGAACAAAGGCCTGAAAATCACCTTTACCGACGAGCGCACGAAGGAAGAAGGAAAAGCGCATGCGGAATTCTGCTTCGCGGGCGGTATCGTGGATTATGTGAAGTACCTGAACCGGGACAAAACGCCGCTACACGAGGAGCCGATCTATTTTGAGGGCAAGCGGGACGACGTGATCTGCTCCGCTGCCATCCAGTATACCGACAGCTACACGGAATCCGTGTTTTCCTATGTGAACAATATCCCCACCGGTGAAGGCGGCACCCATGAAACGGGCTTCCGCGCCGCCTGGACGAAGGTGCTGAATGATTATGCCAGGAAGATCGGCGCGCTGAAAGAAAAGGATAACAACCTGGCGGGCGAGGATTTCCGGGAGGGCATCACCGTGGTGCTGACCACGATGGTGAAGAATCCCCAGTTCGAGGGCCAAACGAAAGGGCGTCTGGGCAACACGGAGGTTCGCCCGGCGGTGGAAGCCGTTGTGGGCGAAAAGCTGTTTGAGTTCCTGGAAAACCTAAAGAATCAGGAATTGGCCCAAAAGATCATCGAAAAAGCGGTCAAGAGCGCAAAAGTCCGCGAGGCGACCCGCAAAGCCAGGAACCTGGCGCGGGCGAAGAATGAGCTGGAAGCCGCGCCGCTGGTGGGCAAACTGTCCGCCTGTACCGGCAGGAAAGCGGCGGAAAACGAACTGTTTATCGTGGAGGGAGACTCTGCCGGAGGCAGCGCCAAGCAGGGCCGTGACCGGCGCTTCCAGGCCATTCTGCCCCTCCGGGGAAAGCCCTTGAACGCTGAAAAGAAGCGGCTGGACCAGGTGCTGGCCAACGAGGAATTCCGTTCCATCATCACCGCCCTGGGCACCGGTATCGCGGAGGATTTCGACCTGTCTTCCTTGAAATACCACAAGGTCATCATCCTGGCCGACGCCGACCAGGACGGGGCGCATATCCGTTCTATCCTGCTTACCTTCTTCTTCCGCTATATGCGTCAGCTGGTGGCCGACGGGCACGTGTTCATCGGCATGCCGCCCCTGTATGCGGTGAAGAAAAACAACGGGATCCAATATGCATATGATGATAAAGAGCTCAAGAAAGCCACCGCCAATCAAAAGGGTTACACGCTCCAGCGCTATAAGGGCCTGGGCGAAATGAACCCGGAGCAGCTCTGGGAAACCACCATGGACCCCATGCACCGCAAGCTTATGCAGGTGACCATCGAAGACGCCACCGAGGCTGATTCCCTGATCACCGTCCTCATGGGAGAAAAAGTGGAGCCAAGAAGGGAATACATCATCGAGCACGCCGAATTCAACAAGGCCGATCATTTTGACAAACAGCTGGAAAAGGGCGGCGTGGTATACGAAGGAAGGGCTTAAGCCTGCCCCGGCCGCTTATGTGAAAAGCATCGCACTGATTATATACTGGAGGAATCCATATGCCCAAAAAGCCGCCGGAACAAATCTTAACGCCGGACATTATCCAGACGCCGCTGGAAGACGTGCTGCATCAGAGCATGATGCCCTATGCGGAGTACGTCATCCTGGAGCGCGCTATTCCCAGGGTGGAGGACGGCTTAAAGCCCGTGCAGCGGCGCATCCTGTTTACCATGCACGAGCTGGGCTTAACGCCCGACAAGCCGCACCGCAAATGCGCCCGCATCGTGGGCGACTGTCTGGGCAAATACCACCCCCACGGTGATTCCAGCGTGTATGACGCCCTCACCCGCATGGCCCAGCCTTACTCTCTGCGCGGCGTGATGGTGGACGGCCACGGCAATTTCGGCTCCATCGACGGCGACAGCGCCGCCGCTATGCGGTATACAGAGGCGCGCATGGCGCCGCTGGCGCTGCAAATGCTGCGGGATATCGAAAAGGATACCGTGCCCTTTCGCCTGAATTTCGACGACACGCTGAAAGAGCCCGACCTGCTGCCTGCTCGGTTCCCCAATCTTTTGGTGAACGGCGCGTCCGGCATCGCCGTGGGCCTGGCCACCAATATTCCGCCCCACAACCTGCGGGAAGTGACGGAAGCGGTCTGCATGCAGATCGACAACCCGGATGTTTCTCTGGATCGGCTGATGACCGCCGTGCCAGGCCCGGACTTTCCCACCGGCGGGATCCTGCTGGATACCCCGGAGATCCGCGCAGCCTACGAAACCGGTCGCGGCAAGCTGACCGTCCGGGCAAAGGTGACGCTGGAACCTGGCCCGTCAGGCCGCACGCTGATCGTGATTCACGAAATACCCTACGGCGTGGCCAAAGCCGCCATGCTGGAAAAGGTTTTAAGGCTCAGTGAGGAAAAGAAAGCAACCCTGGGCTGCATCCACGATATCCGCGACGAGAGCGACCGCACCGGGATGCGCGCCGTGATCGAGCTGAAAAAAGAAGCCAATCCCCAGAAGGTGCTGGCCGCGCTGTACAAGTACAGCGATCTGCAGGTGACTTTCGGCGTGAACATGGTGGCTGTGGCGGCGGGCAAGCCGGTGCAGATGGGGCTTAAAACAGCGATCGCCCACTTCATCCGCCATCAAAAAGAAGTCGTCACACGGCGCACGCAGTACGAGCTTGACCAGGCCAAAGCACGGGCGCATATCTTGGAGGGCCTGATCGTCGCCGTGGATAACCTGGACGAAGTCATCGCCCTCATCCGCGCCAGTAAAAACGGCAAGGAAGCCAAACAGCGGCTGATGGACCGCTTTGGCTTCACGGACGTGCAGGCCCAGGCGATCCTGGATCTGCGTTTGCAGCGCTTAACGAATCTGGAAATCCTCGCGCTTCGCAAAGAATATGAGGAGATCAAAAAGCTGATCGACACCTTGGAAGGGATCCTCAAGAGCGAAAAAAAGCTGATGAACCTGATCAAAAAGGAGCTTCGGGAAATCGCCGAGCAGTTCGGCGACGAGCGCCGCACACAGATCATCCGCGAAGAACCGGAAGAAGCCCTGCCAGAAGTGGAGGAAGGCCCCGTGCCCGAGGACGCGGTTGTGTTCCTGACCCGGGGCGGCCAGCTTCGCCGCGTATCCCCGCGGGTGTACGAAAAGCTGGACATGCCGGAAAAGGAAAGCGACATGCCCCGGTATCTCTTCCGCACGCAGACCGACCATACCCTGTATTTCTTCACCAACCTGGGCAACTGCTACCCGCTTTCTGTCGGCGCGCTGCCGGAAACCAGCAAGCCAAGAGAGCGCGGCGGCGGGCTGAACAGCGTATTGCAGGGCCTGGAAAACGTGGAGGAATGCGTATCCCTGCTGCTGATGACCCCGGGCAGCCTGGCCGGAATGGGCGATCTGCTGTTCTTCACCCGGCAGGGCCAGGTGAAGCGCACCGGCGCTGCGGAATACGACGTGCGGCGTTCTAAATTCGGGGCTATCAACCTGAAAAACAACGATCAGCTCATAGCCGTTCTTCCTGCCGAAGAAGGGGCCGACATCCTCATGATCACCCGGAAGGGCATGAGCATCCGCTTTCCGCTGGATTCCGTGCCCGAAATGGGCCGCGTCAGCGCTGGCGTGCGGGGCATGAACGTGGCGCTGGACGACCAGGTGGTCTTGGCTTGCCCCATCGCGGTGTCTGACCAGATCGTGCTGTTTACGGAGCGCGGCTACGGCAAGCGGCTGATGAGCGCCATGTTTGACACGCAAGGCCGCGCGGGCAAGGGCGTCAAGTGCGTATATTTCAACAAATCAGGCTCTACCGGCACATATGTGGCCGCCGTCGCCCGCTTTGCTTCTTCCCGCCCGTTCAGCGTATTGCAGCACGGCGGCATCATCACATCCATGCAGACGGAGGATCTGCCCTGCCAGGACTTGACCGATAAAGGCAAACCTATGGTGATGGCTGTGCTGGACGACGTGGTGGAAGATTTGATCTTGTAAGCGTATCCCAAAGCCGCATTCCATCGTCTTGACGATTCCGCCCATGAAATGTATAATATGATCAAAACAATACCAAAGCAGGGCATAAACATGATGAAGAAATGTACCGCGATTGTTCTTGCGCTGGCGATGCTGCTCACCCTGTTCAGCGCCCAGGCTTTTGCGGAAGAGGACGCGGAAGCCGCGCTGGCGGAGGGCATGGGGTACTGGTGGGGCACCGGCCCGGACGGCTATGACATGAAGAAGGCCGAAGCCGCGTTTCAGAAGGCGGCTGACCTGGGCTGCGCCGACGCCTGGTACTGGCTTGGAAATCTGGCCTGGTGCGGCGTGCAGGACGGGCAAATGAAGCAGGCGCTGGCATACTACCAGCAGGCGGCAGACCAGGGCTGCGGCCTTGGCCTCTACGGCCTAGGACTGCTCTACCGGGAGGAGAAGCGGGGCATCAAGCAGAATTTCAATACAGCCCGGGATTATTTCCAGCAGGCCGTCGACGCCGGTTGCCTGGCGGGGTACCTCGGCCTGGGCGCCATGTATGAGAACGGGGAAGGCACCGACAAAGACGGGAACAAAGCGCTGGAATGCTATCAGAAAGCGTCGGAAGCGGAGGACTGGTATATCCGCAACGAAGCCTGCCGCGATATCGGTTTGCTGTATTATGACGGCGTGAAGGGCTTTGAAAAGGACCAGGCCAAAGCGCTGGAGTGGGCGCAGCGAGCCGCGGATGAAGAATACGTCAACGCGTATACTTCTTTAGGTTACTTCTATCGGTATCCCGTCGATTCTTCGGAACCGGACGTTGCCAAGTGTACCGAAATGTATCAAAAAGCGGCTGACCACGGGAGGCCTTATAATTTAGCGGTTATCTATGAGAACGGTTACGGCGTGCAAAAAAACCTGAAAACCGCCAATGAACTGTTCAATCAGGCAATTGACGGCGGCAGGGACGCCGTGAGCTGCCTCGCGGCGCTTGCAAGCAATTACCTGGCCGGCAGAGGGGTCACGAAAAACACGGATAAGGCGATTGAATACGCGAACCGTGCGCTGACGGCCTCCGGCGAGTACAGGGGCGTGGTGAAACCAGGCAACGTCGGCGTCGGCCTTGCCATCAAGATTCTGGATCAGCTGGGCCAATAACCCAATGCGGCTTGGCATACGGGCCGCTGGTCGAGGGGGCACGGGCGCATACCTAAATGCTTTTCGGACTTTGTTTTAACAGAAAACAACCGGCGCGGAACGATTTTATGGCGTTCCGCGCCGGTTGTTATAAGGCTTATACGCTGATTTCCTGGGCCTTGACTTCGCTGCCCGCGTTGGCGGCGAGCAGGGGAAAGATGACGGTGTTCAAATATTCTTTGGTCTGCATGGCGGCGCAGCCGATATAGTTTTCGGGCAGCAGCGCTTTTTCCAGGGCTTCCTCATCCGCCTGGAACGCGGGGTCTGCGGCGATGCGAGACAAAAGGTCGCAGGGCTTTCCCTCCATTTTCACCGCGTTGGCGGCGGCGATGGAATGCACCCGGATATGCTCGTGCAATTCCTGCCGGTCGCCGCCGCGCTCCACCGCGTCCATGAGGATATTCTCGGTGGCCATGAAGGGCAGTTCCTCTTTCAGGTGCTTTTCGATCACCTTGTCATATACCACCAGCCCGGAAGCGATGTTCAGGTACAGGCTCAAAATGGCGTCGGCGCACAGGAAGCCTTCCGCCAGGGAAAGGCGGCGGTTGGCGCTGTCGTCCAGGGTGCGTTCAAACCATTGCTCCGCGGCGGTCATGGCTCCGTTTTGCGCATTGCTGATGAGGAAGCGGGAAAGGGCGGTCATGCGCTCAGAGCGCATCGGATTGCGCTTGTAAGCCATGGCGGAGGAGCCGATCTGGTTCTTTTCAAACGGTTCCTCGATTTCTTTTTTATGCGCCAGCAGGCGGATATCGTTGGCAAATTTGTGGGCGCTCTGACCGATCTGGGAAAGCGCGTTCAGGACGCGGGAATCTGTTTTCCGGGAGTAAGTCTGCCCTGAAACCGGCACGGCGGAAGAAAAGCCCATCTTTTCGGAGATCAGGGCATCCAGCTGCTTTACTTTTTCATAGTCGCCGTGGAACAGCTCCAAAAAGCTGGCCTGGGTGCCTGTGGTGCCCTTGCAGCCGAGAGGCTTGAGGGTCGAGAGGCAGAAGTCGATTTCCTCCAGGTCCAGCACAAGGTCGTTCAGCCACAGCGCAGCCCGCTTGCCCACCGTGGTGGGCTGGGCGGACTGGAAATGGGTAAAGGCCAGGCATGGCTGGGCGGCATGCTCCTTGGCGAATTTCGATAAAGCGCGGATCACTGCCAGCAGCCGGGCCCGAACCAATTTCAGCGCGTCCCGCAAAATCAGCACGTCGGCATTGTCGCCCACGTAGCAGGAGGTAGCGCCCAAATGGATGATGGGCCGGGCTGTGGGACACTGGTCGCCCCAGGCGTGGATATGGGCCATTACGTCATGGCGCAGCTTCTTTTCATATGCGCCGGCCGCGTCAAAGTCAATGTCCGCTTGATGGGCTTTCATTTCCGCAATCTGCGCGTCGGTAATCGGCAGGCCCAGCGCCTGTTCTGATTCCGCCAAGATGATCCACAGCTTCCGCCACAGCGAAAACTTGTTCTGCGCGGAAAACAGATACTGCATTTCTTTGCTGGCATAGCGGGTGGAAAATGGGGAAAGGTAGCCTTCGTAGTTTTCAGCCATGGCGCGTCATCCTCCTGGAGCCTTCGTAATCAATTGCCATTATATCAAAAAAAACGGTCCGGCGCAATTATTCAAAAAGATTTGGTCATGACGCCGCTGCACCGAAGAAAGGAAGGGGAGACGTGGAAAACACAATTTGGTCATCTGTTCCCGCATCTATCGTATGCCGCATACATAAAAACACGGGAGCATGCCGCGTTGGCAAGCTCCCGATTATTTACTTACCCAGATATTCCGTTTTCCTGACCGTCCAATCGAACAGTTCTTCTTCCGGCTCCAGCGGAGGCAAATTCAGCAATTCACTGATGGTAACCATTTCATAGCCCTGCTCCGAAAGCCATGGAATGATTTTTTGCAGGCAATTCCAATCCGCCTTCCGGGCGTGGAACAGGATGATGCTGCCGTTCTTTACGTTTTTCTTCACTTCGTCCGCGTCTGTGGAATCCACATCCCAAAGGATGACATGATGGTAGCCCACCTTTTCCAATTGCTTCTGATAAGCCGCGTCATGGCTGCCAAAGGGCGGGCGCAAGGTGCGTATGGGGTAGTTATAGCCCAGCAGGTGGTCGATCACATGCTGTGGATACTTGCTGTACAGGATTTGGTTGAACTGGGTTTCCTTGGTCATGCGGTTATGGTGGTGGGTGTGGGTGCCGATCTCGCTGTCAGAGGCGGCAATGGCCTGCCAAAGTTCCTTATCCCCGTCTTTCAGCTTTTCTTCCTTCAGCAGATCGCCCACCGGATAAAAGGTAATGCGTCCGCCATAGGAGGAGATCAGCTCCCAAGCCTTCCGTACGTACTCAAATTCATAGCAGTCGTCCATCGTGACGGCCACCCGGCGTTCATCCCGGCTACCGTTGCGGATGGCGTGGGGCCATGGATCGTTTTCCTGCCAGTCCAGGCCCATGCTTTCCGGTATAGCCTCGGAAAGTCCGGAGGAAAGGAGAAGACACAGGCAAAGCGCACATAGGAAAAAACGTTTCAGCATAATAAAACCTCTGTTGGTTTTCCCCGATATATGGGGTTACTTCAACGGCCGGATCAAGATCAGCGGCGTCAGCTCGTCGCCCTGGCCGGAGGGGTTGTCCTGCATAGCGTCCTGGATTTCCTCATCGCTGAGGGGGAAGCCCTTGCACTTGCCCAGCTGGTCGCGCTGCAGGTCGTTGGCGTCCATCAGCACCACGGGAATACCGGTCTGCTTGTACAGTTCGTCGCACAGCTCCCCAGGATTGTCGGGGTTGATGAGGGCCATTTCCTTGTATACGTCGAAGCTGGAGCGGAAATAGAACCCGTCAATGCCGCCCACGCCTTTGCCGCAAACCTTGTAAAACACCCCATGGACGCCGAAGGGCTTCGTGACAGCGGAACAGAGCACCGCCAGCAGCACCCGCGGCAGGCCGCAGATGTCGATGACCAGCTGCAGCTTATAAGGCTCATGCATCCCAACGCCCGTATGGTTAATGCCAGCGAAGCGCCATAGGAAGTTCGCCCAGAAGCCGGGCTTCACCTCATCGCGGGTCTTGACCGATTCCACGCACATGCACATGACCTTCGCGCCGAAGGACAGCACGTCGCCCTCCTGGTACAGCGGCCGCACGTATTTTTCCACCAGCTCCTTCTGGCTTTCGCCGCGCTGGACGAAATGCGTCTGGATGGCAAAACGGTCATACCTGCGCCCGTTCTTGCCGGTCACGGTACCCCGGTCAAAATATACGATGCCGTCCTTTTCACGGCGTTGGTCCTCCAGATTCCGGGAAGGAATGATGCCCATATACATACCTCCTATAAATAGGAAAAATCCTTCGACATTGTACACCCGGGCAGGTCTGTTTGTCAATGTTTGCGCATACCCTTCCTGCGGAGGGGGTGTGCGCATGGATACGGCGCATTGGGCGCTGCTGGGATGTACTGCGGCGCTGTCTGCTTCATTGGCGCTGTTTTCGCTGACAGCGGTATCCCAGAGCCGCTCATACAAATGGGTACGGCGCATTTTCTGGTCAGCCGCAGCGCTGATACTTGGCGGCATGCTGGGAGGCGCGGGCCTGAACCTGTTCAACCTGGCGGCTGTCGCCGGTCTGGGCCTGCCGGGGTATCTTGCGGTGAATGTGCTGAAACTGCTTTGATCAGCTTTCTTTGCAGCGCAGTACCACCTGTACGTCCGTTTCCGCCTGGCAGTAAGCGTCCCGCCATGGCATCTGTTCCCATTCCTGCACCGTTAGAAACTGCCGCGCTGCGACTTTGCCAAAGCCGACTCCGTCGCATCTCAAACGCTGCAAATGCGCGATAACGGCGTTGATTTCCGCCTGCAGGCGGGAAGCAACGTTTTCCTCATCCGGCGGGTGGCCGGGGGTATACGATCCTTCGCAGTAAACACGCAGAGAGAGAAGGACAGGCTGGCGCTTTAAATCTACCCGGATCTCCGCCGGGCGCTGGGCTGTGATGCGGAGAGCATTTCCACCGCTGTCCCGCATGGAGAGCGCTTCCACATGGCCTTCGATCAGATGCAGAAGCGCCATTTCGTACCCGGACAGATAGCCGGAAACACATATGCCGTTTGTAGCAGCCGCGCCGAAAACCTCCACCGCTTCCGCGCTTTTCCGGGGAAGCTGGCCCGCCTGTGTGTCCAGGGCGTTTTCGTTGGGGGGTGTGTCCGAAAAACTGTTTACCGCACCCAGGATGAACAGCGGATCGCAGAAGCCGTAACCCAAATCCCGCATGCCGCAGCAGAGGGTTGTTTTTGGGGTGAAGCCTTTTCCCGCGTAGTTGCTCAAGGTGGTTTCCGTATAGCGGCTCAGGCGCGTGCCAAGATAAGGCTTTTGGGCTTTGGAAAACGCTTTGGCCTCGCCTTTGCACACGATCACCGCCGCTGAGCAGCGGAAACGGGGCAGCGCGTCGATCTGCCGGAGCAGCCGGGCAAATTCGTCCTGCATCGCCGCGCTTTCGCCGATGATCACTTCCCGTACCTGGGAAAAATTCAAAGGCCGGGGCGTGGCGGCATTGAGCATGGTCAATGCGTCGGAAAAGGAAGGACCCGTGGCTTCCACCATCAGGTAGCTGTTCTCTCCGTCATCTCCGGACGCGGCGTTTCGCGGCGCCTTGACGGATACGGTCATGTTTCTCTTTTCATCTCTGTCCACGGTCAGCGCGATGACCAGCAGATCTTCCTCCAACTGTCGGGAGGCGCAGCCGGACAAAAGAACGGCGCAGCACAAAAGGATAAAAAGCTTTTGCTTCACTTTGACGTATCCTTTCTTTTCCTGAAATATACGCTGCCCAGGTACAGCATAAGCACGAGGATAAGCGTGACCGGGCCGCGAAGGAACGCGATCCGCGAGAGTGTTTCCAAAATCCCGCCATATTGCAGTGCGGCACAGGGCATCAGGAGGAGGAGCAGCAGCAGTGTCATCCAACCGGAAGCAGCCAGTCTTCCGGCGATTTGCGAAAGCAAAGCGGAAGCCTGGGCCACATTGTAACTGAGCGCCAGGTAAAAGAGCAGCAGAACGCCTACCGTTTCCATGCTCCAGGCGGGGATGGAAGGGGTCATATGGGTCATCGGCATCAGCCGCCAGCCCATGGTTTCGCTTGCTGCCATGGCGAAAAAGGGCATGAGCCATACGCTGACAGCCATGGCAGCGCTTCCGGCCAGGATGGAAAGAAGCACGATCAAGATCACCCTGCTTTTTCGCTCCAGCATGGGGGAGAGTGATTTCCGATCTTGCGGCCTGATCAGGGGCCATACGCATCCGGACACCGCGCCGCACATCCACACCGCGCCGCTTCCAATGGTTTTCCAGCCGTATCCAAGCAAGGGGAAGAAATGCGCCGCGCTGCCATGGGGCATTGAGGTCAAGGCAACATAGAGCAGAAGGAGAAAAACAACCCATTTCAGAAACCGTGCCAGCCGGGCAAGGGCGTCTTCCTTCCTTCCGCTGTTGGCCCAGGCAAGAGAAAGCGTGATCAATAAGGCCAGCTGCCACAGGCTGTGCTCCGGCATGACTTCCAGCAGCATGGCGCCAAGGGATGTGAAAACCAGCTGAGCGTTGAAAAGATGCAGCAGAAGGAAAACAAACAAAACCGGCTTTTCAAAATGCTTTCCTGCCGAAAAAGGGATCACGCCTGTATTGGGGTCAGTGTTTTTTGCCGTCTCAAACGCTAAAAACAGCATCAGCAGCGCAAAGGGGATCGTCAATAGGATCGATATATATCCCGGCGTGCTCACGTGGCTGTACATGTACAGCGCCAAGCCGATGTATATCTGGGTATAAACGGATATGCCGCCTAATGCGCACCGGTCAAACGCCAGCGCATGCCACCGCTGATCCTGCATCTGCCCGGCGCTGTGTACGCGGGTCGTTGTTCTGCCGGTCATGGCTTCTCCTTATCTGGCTGCTCCCACGCCCGCATCGCGCCCCATGCCCGGTTCATATGGAACGGATTGGCAATCGCCCCCCGCAGCCGCTGACGCCATATGGGCAGGCGCAGCGCTCGGTCCGGATTCGCCGGACGTTTCGGCGCGACGGGAGAGAAATAGGGCGATTTCAAACTGGTGACGCCGAAGGCACGCAGCAAAAGGCAAAACAGCGCCAGCGTCATTCCGGGATATCCGCCTGCACCGGCTGCCAACAGCAGGATAAGCTGTCCGATGCGCAGGGCCAGCGTCAGCGGGAAGGTGGGCGCCGCATAACTGCCCAGGCCGCTTAACGCGACAACGATCAGAATGAGCGGGCTGAACAGCTCGGCTTCCACTACAGCTTGGCCCAAAATCAGGCCGCCCACAATGGATAAACTGGCTCCCAGCGCTCCGGGCACCCGCGTGCCCGCTTCGTTGATGAGGCTGAAAATGAGCAGCATGATGAGCATGGAGGGAAGAAGCGACAATGGCACCTTGGCCTGGCTCTCCACCACAGAGGTCATTAGCGACAGGCTCAGGCCCTCCGGGTGATACACCGTCAGCGCGATAAACAGCGCGGGCAGCAGCAGGGAAATCAAGATCCCGGAAAGCCTGAGCAACCGCAGAAAGGTGCCATACTGCCAGCGCATGGCGGTGTCGTCCGGCGCGTGAAAGAGATGCAGGAAGCCAACCGGCATCGCCAGGGCCTCCGGCGCGTTTTCCATCAAAATAATGATCTGCCCTTCTGTAAGAAAGCCCACGGCCCTGTCAGGGCGTTCGGTGGATGCTGTCTGCGGCAGGAGGGCGAAGGGGGCGTCCTCGATCAATTGCTCAAGCATCCCGATGCTGGAAACATAATCAATATTGCAGCCGTCCAGCCTTCGCTTGATCTCCTCCACGTTTTCCCCCCGCGCGATGCCGTCCAGATACATAAGACAGATCCGGGACGGGACTTTGTTCCCGACTGTCATCGCTTCGCAGACCAGGGCGGGCGTGCGCAGCAGGCGGCGTATGAGCACCGTGTTATCTCGGAGAGATTCGGTGAAGCCCTCATGCGGGCCGGCAACTACGGATTCATTGATCGGTTCCGACACGCTCCGCTTCACGAAACCCTTCATATCCGCGATCAAAGCGCCCTGCATGGTATCCATAATCAATGCCGCGTCGCCGCTGAATACCCGGTTCAGCACTTGAGATACATGCGTTGTAGAGGAAACCGAAGCGAGCGGAAGCACGTAGCGCATCAAGTATTGATCCAACGGCTCGTCCTCCTGCGGGGGGAGGGCGTGAAGCAGCGGTTCCAGCAAAAAACGCTGCACGTTTTCGCCGTCCGTCAGTCCGTCCACATAAAGCAGCGCGGCGGCATGGCCCAGCGCGGTGAACTCCCGCAGCGCCACATCCTCGCTTTCCTCCGCGTGCGAAGCCTTGCGCAAAAGTGAAAGGCTCTGCGCAAAGTCCTCCGTAATCACGCCGGAACGAAAGGGTTCCCAGGGCGTTTCGGACATCTTTTTTGCTTCCCCCTCTCAGCCTCGTATTGATACTTTATTATGCGGAAAGGATAGGGGGTTTATTCGCCGCGCCGATTTGGACAGTAAAAAACGGTATAACCGACAGATGGGTTACACCGCTTTTCAGCGCCTGCAAAAGATTGAACATGATGTCATTTCCCGTCGAACAGGGCCAGAATGTCCTTTTCCGACAGTTTGGTGGGCATTTCTTCGCCAGGCGTGATCAGCTTGTCAAAGAGGCGCCGCTTCCGTTCGCTCATTTTCAGCACCTGTTCCTCAATGGAATGATGCACCACCAGCCGAAGCACCTCCACCTTTTTATTCTGACCGATGCGGTGAGCGCGGCCTGTGGCCTGTTCCTCGGCGGTGGGATTCCACCAGGGGTCGTAATGGATCACCAGGTCCGCGCCTGTCAGGTTCAGCCCTGTGCCGCCCGCTTTCAGGGAAATCAGGAAAACATCGGTATCTCCATTGTTGAAGCGTTCTGTCAGCTCCAAGCGCTTGGCGGCGGGCGTATCGCCATCCAGATAGAGAAAGGGGATTTTTTCCTGGGCCAGCCGGTTTTCGATAATATGCAGCATGGAGGTGAATTGTGAGAAGACCAGCGCCCGGCGGCCTGCGGCAAGGAAACCGGGCAGCACGTCCATCAGCAGCTCCAGCTTTCCGGACACGCCGTTGTAATCCGGCAGGCAAAGGGCAGGGTGGCAGCAGATCTGGCGCATCTCCGTAATGGCGGAAAGCACCTCAGCGCGTCCGCGTCCCAGCCCGCGATCGCTTATGATCCGGTGTACCCGCTCACGCTTTTGAAGCAGCGACGCTTCGTATACGCGCCGCTGCTCGGGCGAAAGCTCAGCCATGAGCACGGTCTCCATCTTTTCCGGCAATTCGCCCAGCACATCGCCTTTTACGCGGCGCATCAGGAAAGGGCGGATGCGGCGGCGCAGATCATCCGCGTTCTGGCCCTCGCCCCAGCGGCGCAGGAAATCTGTATATCGGGGCAGATAGCCCGGCAAAACGAAATCAAACAGGCTCCACAATTCCCCCGCGTGGTTCTCCATGGGCGTGCCGGTGAGCGCGACGCGGGTTTCGGCAGTCAGCAATTTGACGGCGTGAGCGCCCACGCTTTGCACGTTCTTGATTTGCTGCGCTTCGTCCAGAATGGCAAAGCGGAAAGGAATGTCCTTTATGAGCGGAATATCCCTGCGGATCAGCGGATAACTGGTGATCACCAGGTCGGGCGTATGTCCGTTCCGCAGCGCTTCGATTTGTTCCGCCCGGGCGGCCTGGCTGCCGTTGAGCAGCATCGCGGAAAGCTCCGGCGTGAATCGGGCGCATTCACTGAGCCAATTGTAGGTCAGGGAAGTGGGGGAAACGATGAGGGAGGGTTTGTGGTCGGGGGAATGCTGCTTCACCGAAAGGAGAGCCGCCAGCATCTGCACTGTTTTGCCAAGGCCCATATCGTCCGCCAGGATACCGCCCATGCCCAGGGCGTGCAGCGAAAGCAGCCAGGCAAAGCCGCGCTCTTGGTACGGACGCAGGCAGCTGATGGGCGGCAGGGGCGGCGTGAAGGACAGGGACGCGGCTTCAGCCGCGCTTTCATCCAGTGTCACATTGAGATTGTTTTCCCTGATCAGCGCGCTGAGATACGCAGCCCAGCACGCGCCAAGCTCCTGCTTTCCGGTGGTTTCCTCGCTTTCCATGACGGCTTCCGCCAGGGGCTGCCAGTCGGAGGCTTCTGTCAGGTCCAGGTAATCGCCGGACTTAAAGCGGAAATAGCGGCGGCGTTTCCTGAGCGCCTCCAGCAGGGGATACAGTTCTTCAATAGGCGTATCCCCGTCCAGCATTTCCAATTGAAGCCGGCCTCCCTGCCTGTGGACAGAGCCGCGGAAAAGAGGCTTTCTCGGCGCAAGCCGCTTAAAATCCTTGCTGAAAAACACCTCGGCGCATCGGGCCAGCCGGTTCGCCCCTTCGGTGACAAAATTATATATCCGTTCACTGCCGCTCAAGTAGACTTTATGTTTATAGATATGAAATCCGTCCCGCGCCAGCTCGTCCAGCACTGTTCGCTCAGCGGCAGCGTCCCGGAGCAGCAGGGCGTCTCCCGGTGTGCTTTCCGGATCAAAGGGATCAAGTTCCACCTGGCCATATGCAAAGGATACTTTTGCTGTTACATTCGTTTCTTCCTTGTCCAGATACACGCTTGCTTTCAGCGGCAGATGCAGGAAATGGCTTTCCAGCGAAGGATCAATGGTGACGGTCGCTTCTCGGAACAGGAAGGGGAGCAGCTCGCTCATCACGCGCTGCGTATCCTGCGGGAGAAAACTGACCGTGGTTTCATGGCCTGAGGAAAAACGGTGCAAAGCGGAAATGAGCGCCTGTTCCTGCCGCGGCAGCTGCAGGCATTCCCCGTCCGCCAGGATGAAGCGGTAATCCTTCGTCAAAGGGACGAGCGTTTCAGGCAGATCAGCCGTCATCGTCAGCTTCTGCGGCGTTCCGGTCAGGTGGAAATTCACGGGGAGCGCCTGGGCTTTGATGCCATGCATCTGGTACTGCACCCCCTTGACCTGTAAAACAAAGGGGATTTCACTTACCGCCTCCAGTACGCGAACCGCGATCCTGGGCCGAAGAAGCATCAGCCGAGCGTCCGAAACGGAAAAGGTATGGGCGCCGCTGATTTCGCAGTATTCCGCCAGGATATCCAGCAGCGCGTTTTCCTTATCGTTGAAGCGCATCCATTGCGGGTTGTATTCAAAGCCTTTGCCGAAAGAAAGCGTTTCGCTTTTTTCACGGCACTCCAAAAAGCGCGGAATGCTGCGCACCACATACAGCCGCTCTTCCCCGACTTTCAGCCCGATGCGGATCCCTTCCCGGGTGAGGAACAGCGCGGGGATCAGCTTGATGCCATCGGTTTCCGGAAGCATCGTATATACGGCTTCAAACAGCGCGGGCGCCGCAAGCTGGGCGCGGTGCTTCTCCATTTCCTGCGCTACGCCGCTTTCCAGCGCCGTCAGCGCGGCAGCAACGCTATGGGCACAGGGATATGCGCCGCAGTCACAGCGGATTTGGCCTGCGGATACGGAAACCAGATGGCGGTCATCGCCTGATACGATATAAAGCGCCTCGTCCTTCTGCTCGTCCCGGATACGCCGCGCCTCGCGCACAAGCGCGCGATGGAAAATAGCGCTGCCCTGGGCATATAATTCTTCCCCCACCCGTTCTCGCAGCAGCTCTTCCGTCAGCATACATGTGCCCTCCAAAAACCCAAAATAAAAAAACGTATCTTTATATCATTCGCTCCCCAACCTTTTTTTCCTGCCTGAAAAAGAAATGAAAATCGTGCCATTTTCAAGAAAGAAAGTTTTCGCCTTGGCGGCCGGTTTTTTCAGTCGCATCGGCTGTTTCATAATTCCTTTTATAAATCAGGCAGGTAAAAGAATAAAAAAGGAATCTGAAAAGCGCCCCGTTTTTCAGATTCCTCTTTTTTTATTTTCCCGATTTTTTGTTTTTAGCAATCAGGCGCAGCAGCCTTCGCAAACCAATAGGCGCTTTTACGCAAATCACACACATGGACATACGCTTTTCCTCCCGTCATTTTCTTACCAGCATCAGCCCCAGCAGGATGAGCCCCGCGCCTACCAGCGCCAGCCACGCCCAATACGGCACGCAAAGCAGAATGACCAGCACGCCCGCGGCAATCAGCACATATCCGGCAACGCGGAGAAGAAAGCTCCCGCTGCTGGGATAACACTGCACACGCGCTTCATCTTCCCGCTGCCATGGCAAAAAAATCACCTCCCGCATCAGTGTATGCGGAAGGCGGGGGATTATCCCATTGTAAGTAAAAGATTCCCAACATGGCGTTTAAGGTCTTGGCGGTCTTCTCAAGGAGCGATATTCCCCAAAAGCAGATTTGGTTTATTTGTATGAGGACCAAACGCTATTTGGGTGTTCTCATCCAGTCCAGCAGCGCGGCAACGCTTTTTTCCGGCAGGCGCAGGGATAACTCCGGCTCCTGGATATTTTCCAGGTAATGCGCATCGGAGGAATGGAGGACATGCTTGTTCTCCAGCGCTTCCAGAGGACACGGCAAATCACGCCATACCTCCACTGTGGTAAAGGCGGGGGAAAGCGGCATCATGCCCAGATTCACAAGCAGACCGTTACTGCCCCGATTGATGTGGGCGGGCACCGGAACGCCGCCCACAGCCCGCACCTTTTCAGCGCATTCTTCCAACGTCAAATCCGTTGCGCCGATGAGCAGCGCGTCCTCATGGCTGACCACTTCGTCATCCTCGTTCATCACCAGCTGCTCGCCGAAGAAGGCGGGCCTGTTCTTTCCGGGCGGCAGATGCGTTTTCAGCATATCCCCAAAGTCCACCGCCGTGCTTACGTCCGGGAAATACCCCAGCATATGCACTTCCTCGCTGGTGGTGATCTCAATGGCGGGCACCAAAAGCAGCCCGTAAGCCTCGGCGATTTTTTCCGCCGCGGGCAGGTTCCGGGCAGCATTGTGGTCGGAAATCGCCACGATTTCCAGGCCCTTCACCACAGCCATGCCCAGAATGTTGCCCGGCGTCATGTCGTTGTCGCCGCAGGGAGACAGGCAGGAATGAATATGCAGATCAGCGAAGAAATTCATTTTATTCTGCCTTATCCGGCACGCCTTTCTCCATCATTCTGCCGCAGATCGTGTAAGCGGACAGCGGGCTTTTCAGCACCCGCAGCTCTTCTTCCGCGGCTTTATCCAGGATGGCCTGCGGCATGTCGATGTTTTCCGGCAGGATCACGCAGGCCATTTCCGCCAGCGCGGCCACGGCCACCACGTTCATATGGGTCTGCACCGTCACCCACGCCATGCCCTCGCAGCCGTGGGCCATCACCCAGGAAAGCAGGTCGCAGGTATAACCGCAGGAAACCTCCCGATCTTCTTTTACGCCGGGGGTCAAATCCTGGGCTTCAATCAGTTTTGCCAGCTCGGACACTTTCATGGCTTTTCCTCCTTGATCTTTTCTTCTGCTTCAAATATCATCGTCTTCGTATTCTTCCGGATCGTCGTAAACCAGTTCCGCTACCCGAGCCCGCAGATAACGGCTCAGCAGCTTCATTTCCGTCTGGCTGAACTGCGGGCTGGCGGCCTTTACGCTGTCAAAAAGCAAAAAATCCGTGCCAACATTCAGAAAATTGGCGATCTGCACCAGGGTGTCGATGCTGGGAATGCGCGTTCCGCGCTCGATGTTTCCGTAATAAGAAGCGGAAATCTGCGCCGCGTTCGCCACATCCTCCTGTGACAAATGCCTGGAACGGCGCTTCATTTTCATCCTGCGGCCCATGGCCTGATAATCCACCATCCGAGCGTTCATCCCTTCGCTGATTCATGCCTATAGTATAGCGGAAGGAACGAATTTTGTAAAGATTTGTCGAAAAATGAAGACCCCCGCGGTTTTGCGGGGGAAAAGGAAACGCGCGCCGTTACTGTATCGCGCCGGAATGGCCGATGCCGAACAGCTCGTTCTGCTTGCGGTTGGTGCTGCTGTTGTAATTGCCGGTCACGTTGATTTGGTTGCCCATAAAAATCAGCACGGAGGTAGCGCCGCCGTCCAGATTGATGGCTGATTGGCAGCCCAGCTCAGCCATTTTTTCTCCCAGCCAGATGCAGGATTCACCCTCGGTGACGCCCTTGCGCTTACCCTCGGCTACGACCACTACATAGTGTCCAGGCTCTACGACGCCAAAGCCTGTGCGGGGGTTGGGCGTGTTGCCAAATTCTTTGGAACGGGGGGAAACCTCGCCGTTTTCCACCAGGATGGGGCCGAAGGAAAGCGTATCCGTCGCGCCGTTTTTCAGCAGTTCCTTGGCGGTGATGGTGGCGTTTTTATGCAGCGTCACGGAGCCGTCCGGATACAGCGCCATCACATCCAGCGGTGGATACACGGTGGAATTGGCTTTCTTGGGACGGTCATAGAACACTTCTCCATCGCGGATGATCACACCGATGGGATAGTCATAGCTTTCCTCGTGATCCCGCTCAATGCGGTAGATGAAATAGTCAGAGTTGATGGCAAACACCAGCTGATGCTGTTTGGCGATCTTCTCGGGCAGCTCCTTGTACCGGTCGCCGTAGGATTTATAATGATCCTTATCGAAGGGGTAAAAGTCAAACAGTTCGCTGTTATCCTTGGCGAAAACTTCAGCCTGGTACCAGCGCAGCGGGCCGTTGGAGCTGTTCTTTCCCTCAAAGCGTTTGATTTCGATTCGCAGGGTCTGGGAGGCATAGAGCCAGAGGCCCTCGCTTTCATTCTCGTAAACGAATTCATTCTGTCCGTCCGGCAGGAAGCCCTGGGCGGTCAGTGCCGGGAAGTTTTCATTGATCTTGCTTAGGTCGGCCGTGCCTGTATACCCGACCTGTGTATCGGCTTCTTCTGTGTACGGGGGGATGCCGCCTTGGGATGAAGGGTCGTTCCTGCCCTCATCCTCGTCGCCGGTATAGTAGAAATCGTCCCCCACTTCTTCAATGGCTCCTGCGGGAGCAATATCGGGATCATCCGTCAGGTACTCGTCATCGGAAAAATCAGCGATGGGGATGCCGCCGCCTTGCTGGGGTTCGATGATCTGTTCCGGCTCCTCTGTATACACCGGTTCAACGGTGACCTGCTGCTCAGCAACATACGGAGTCTGCGGGGAAGACGAGGATGCGGCGGAAAGGAGCTGGTAAGGCGAATCCATGGTGCCTGATCCGCCGCCGATAGTAAGCATATCCAGGTTCACATACACCGTAGGCCGCACGCCCAGGTCGCTGTTGCCGGTGGAGATACGGCCGATCTTGCCCTCGTCCATCACCCGGCGCTGCTCATGCGGATAATCCGTGGAGCGCGTGCGGCTCCACCAGGGGCTGTATTTTTTCCCTTTGGAGTAGATATACAGCGGCTTCCAGCGTCCTTTGTTATTGGTGCTGGGCAGCTCGAAAATAGGCGGGTCTGGCAGAATTTTGGCGTAGGCCGTGCTTTCGCACAGCCGCGCATTGTTGGAGGAAAAGCCGATGGAGGCGTCTTTCATTTCATCGGAGGTGATCAGCGTCACCAGCGCGTTGTCCTCGGTACGGTTCACCAGCGCGTTTCGTTCCTCCGCGGTGAAAGCGTCGTTGATAAAAACGCTGTTCAGGTACATGTACAGGTCGCTTTTTTCCCAGCCCTGATAATGCTCGTAGTCCCCATGCACAGGGGAACCGAAGAGGATATATTCGCTCAGAAGCCAGGCTTCGTTATTGTCCGCCCGCAGGACGCGCCACAGGATGGGCCGCACGGTGCCGTCGGCATCCGTGGGATAGGAGCCGAACTGAACGTACATGTAGCCGCTGTTTTTGGAATACCCCCGCAGCTCCGTTTCAACTGCAAAAGCCGGAAGCACGGAAGCAGCAGTGAGCATGACAGCCAGGAAGATCAAAAAGCATTTTTTTACGCGCTGATTGTTTCGCATACTCATACCTCATTTGCGTTTAGTCATGTAAAGTATACCATATTTCGCCTGATCTCACAACCCTTTAATTTGCTTTTACAAGCGCGCGGCAAGCGCGAAAAGTGAATATTGTTCAGCCTTAATATCCATCCTATCAGTTTTCTGCCAAAGAGGAGTTTTCGGGAATCATTTCAAAATCCCTGGAAACACCAGAAAAGCGCCGCTTGAAACGGCGCTTAAAAAATTATTTGACTACCAGGTTCAGCAGGCGTCCGGGCACGTAGATGCATTTCACGATCTGCTTTTCGCCGATGAGCTTTTTGACCTCGTCCAGCTTGGGCAGTTCTTCCTGAGCGGCTTCTTTCGTGAGCGTGACGGGCACCATCAGCTTGCCTTTTACCTTGCCGTTGATCTGTACGGCGATTTCCACCTCATCCCGCACCAGGTACTTTTCATCATAACCGGGCCAGGGCTGGGTATAAACCGGTTCGCCGTAGCCCCGCTCCTGCCAGATTTCCTCGCAGATGTGTGGAGCCACCGGGGAGAGAAGGAGCAGCAGCGTTTTATATTCGTCCTTTGTGACGCTGCCCTTCTGCACCATTTCATTCACCAGCGTCATCATCTGGGCGATGGCGGTGTTGAACTTCATTTTCTCGAAGTCTTCGCTGACCTTCTTGATGGTCTGGTTTACGGACACCTTGAGATCGCTGCTGAAATCCTCGCTGTCCGTCAGGATATCCTGCAAGCGCCATACGCGGTCCAGGAACTTCCGGCAGCCGCGGGCGCCGTTGGTGCTCCACGGAATCGCCTGGTCGAATGCGCCCATGAACATTTCGTACATGCGGAAAGCGTCCGCGCCGATCTCCGCCACGATCTCGTCCGGGTTCACCACGTTGCCGCGGCTCTTGCTCATTTTCTCGCCGTCGGAGCCGAGGATCATGCCCTGGGCGGTACGCTTGGCGTAGGGTTCGGGGGTGGGCACTTCGCCGATGTCATACAGGAAGCGGTGCCAGAACCGGGAATAGAGCAGATGGCGGGTGACATGCTCCATGCCGCCGTTATACCAGTCCACAGGCAGCCAATACTTAAGCTCCTCCTGGCTGGCAAAAGCCTGGTCGTTATGCGGGTCGCAGTAACGCAGGAAATACCAGCTGCTGCCTGCCCACTGGGGCATAGTATCGGTTTCGCGCTGCGCCGCTCCGCCGCACTTGGGGCAGGAGCAATTCACAAAGCTGTCGATGCGTGCCAGGGGAGACTTGCCGTCGGTGCCGGGCTGGAAATCGTCGATCTCCGGCAGGCGCAGGGGCAGTTCTTCATAAGGCACGGCCACCACGCCGCACTTGGGGCAATGAATCAGCGGAATGGGCTCGCCCCAGTAGCGCTGGCGGTTGAAGGCCCAGTCCTTCATCTTATACTGGACGCCGGCCCTTCCGATGCCCTTCTTTTCGATTTCCTCCAGCACCCGGGCGATGGAGTCCTTTTTATTGGTATAGCCGTTGAGAAAGCCGGAATTGATCATCTCGCCGTCACCGGTGTAGGCTTCCTTTTCGATATCGCCGCCCTTGATGACCTGCACGATGTCGATGCCGAACTTGTGGGCGAATTCCCAGTCGCGCTGGTCATGGGCGGGCACGGCCATGATAGCCCCGGTACCGTAGCCCATCATCACGTAGTCCGATATGAAGATGGGGACGACCTTCCCGGTCAGCGGGTTTACGGCGGACAGGCCCTCGATCTTGAGGCCGGTTTTTTCTTTTGTAAGCTGGGTACGTTCAAACTCCGTTTTCTTGGCGCACACATCCCGGTACGCTTCGATATCCGCCATATTGGCGATCTGGGAAGCGTACTTGTCGATAAGCGGATGTTCGGGAGCCATGACCATAAAGGTGACGCCGAACAGGGTGTCAGGCCGGGTGGTGTAGATTTCCACGCTTTCATCCGTTTGATACAGCGGGAAGCGCACAAACGCGCCTGTGGATTTGCCGATCCAGTTCACCTGCTGCATTTTGATATTTTCGGGATAATCGACGGTCTCCAGCCCTTCCAGCAGCTTGTCGGCGTATTTGGTGATGCGCAGATACCATACATCCTTGGGCAGCTGGATCACGTCGCCGTGGCAGATGTCGCACTTGCCGCCCTGGCTGTCCTCATTGGAAAGGACGACCTTACAGGAGGGGCAGTAGTTCACCAGGGTCTTATCTCGGAATACCATGCCATGCTCAAAGAGCTTTAAGAAGATCCACTGGGTCCACTTGTAGTAATTCGGGTCAGTGGTATCCACTTCGCGGCTGTAATCAAAGGAGAAGCCCAGTTTTTTAAGCTGCTCCCGGAAATGGTCGATGTTTTCCTTGGTCACGATGGCAGGGTGGATGTTGTTCTTGATGGCGTAGTTCTCCGTGGGCAGGCCGAAAGCGTCCCACCCGATGGGGAACAGCACGTTATACCCCTGCATCCGGCGCATACGGGAAATAATATCCATGGCCGTGTTGGAGCGGGGATGCCCCACGTGCAGGCCGTGGCCGGAGGGATAGGGGAATTCGATCAGGGTGTAGAATTTAGGCCGGGTGTGATCCTTCGATGCGGCAAAGGCCTGGTGATCATCCCAGTACTTTTGCCATTTGGGTTCGATCTCAGCGGGCACATAGGGCTTGACCGGCATAAGTAAGCCTCCTTCAATCATTGCGGATTGTTACATTATAATCGGAAAGAAGGTTTTTGTAAAGCGCTTTGCAGTATAAAGATGCGGAAATTGGCCAAAGGCCGATTTCAATGCCGGGGTTTACAGCCTTTCGAAAGAAACGCCGGAGCAGAGCAGCTCCGGCGAACCCGTGTCGGTTCATGCAGGAAAAGGAAATCAGTTGAGCTTGACGCAATACATATTGGCATTGTTTTTGCTGCAAGTGCCAACCACAAGGTAGTTTTTGTATACAGCGGGGCTGCCCTGGATCGCGCCGCCGAGGTTGATGCTGGAGCGTACCTCGCCGGTTCTGGCGTAGAGCATCGTCAGGTTGCCGCCTTCGTCCCCCTGGATGATCCAGGCTTCACCGCGCTCGTCATATACGGCTACGGGGGAGGAGATGGCTTCGTCCGGCAGCGCTTTTTCCCACACAGCCTGGCCGGACTGCTTATTCAGCGCCAGGATCTTGCTGCCGCCGCCTTCCACCTTGTTGACGGTAAAGATCACCAGATTGCCGATGGCATTCTGTCCGATGACCGGGCTGGCTTTACAGCCGGAAAGCTGGTTTTTATCATAGTCGCACTTGATGTCGTAATGCCAGATTTCCTCGCCGGTCAGGGCGTTCAGCCTGCGGATGGTGACGGGGTTTTTGGTGCCGAGGCGGCTGTAGCAGGTGTTGCCTGTATAAAGGCTCACGCTGTTATTCTCATCCATGTCCAGCGCGATGGCCGCGTCGATGTTATCGCCGCCGTCCACAGCCCAGACGGTCGTCATCGTGTCCGAATCCACGCAGCGGATGATGCCGTAAGCGTCCGCCATGTAGATATATTTGTCATACATGGCAACGCTGCTTTCAACAGCGGTCAGATTATCCTTTTCGCCGGCGGATTTGGTACGCAGATAGGTGATTTCCGGTTTGATGTCGATGGACACCGCGCGATCCGGGAAGTCGCTATTTGGGTATTCAAACTTCATGTTCAGATCGACAGTATAGAGCAAACCGTTTTCCCCGGCCACGACCATGGCGTTTACGTCCCGCTGGTCGCACAGGAAAAGCGCTGTACCGTCAAACGCGCCGTTGGTGGAGTACTGCTCCTGGCCGTCATGTTTGCGCCCGTTGATCATGTAGACTTCTTTGCCTGTCACCAAATTGAACAGGCGCAGGCCGATGGAGCCGGTTTTTCCGTTCGCCAGTTTGGAAATGCCCTGCCCCACCGCCAGCAGCGGCCGATCCATACAATCGACGGAAACGCTGCCCTTCAGGGGATAACCTACGTTGATAGGGTCGCGGCTGGGAGACCCGTCCAGCAGATCGAGGAAATAAATCTTTCCGTCCTGTGCGCCGAAAATCACTTCGGTAAAATACTTCTGATTCTTTTTTTCTTCATACAGATTCAGCCCCGGCCTAACCTCCTGCGTCCACCGGATGATGGCGGGCTGGCCTGTCCAGCCGACGCCGTACAGCGTGCCGTTGTCCTCCGTACGCAGGGAGCCGATGGGAGACTCCCACAGCACGGTCATCGACTCGTTTTCAATATTCACGATGCCGAAAGCGGCGTTGCGTCGGAAATTATCGCCCCGGAAGGTAGGCACCCCCAGGGGATAATGGGTGTAGGAATCCGGATTCGGCGCGATGTATCCGCTTTTCCGGGTAAAGGTAACGCTCTTTTTATTCTGAAAGACCGTATCCGAGGATTTCGGGGAGCCAACGCCGTCAAAGGCTTCCAAGCGGGGAAGCGGGGTGGATGTGGGCGCGCCGGTAGGCCCCTGGAAGGGGATTTGCGTAGGAACTGCAGTAGGATCAGGCGTCGGTTCTTCCGTCGGGAGAGCAATCGGCTCCTCCGTCGGCGCTTCGGTCAAAACCGGTTCCGCCGTCGGCGCCCAGGTAATGACGGGTGCGATGCTATTGTCATCGGATTCGACCAGAAGCGGGATATTGTCGGTTACGGGTTCTTCTGTGGAGAAAACGGGAGGAACCACCGTCGTCAACGGCATTTGCGTGGGCGGCGGCGTTTCAGCGGGAACAGGCGTGGGGCCCGTAATTACCAGCGAGACGGTTTGGTCTGTCCGGGTCCAGTTATTGTCCTGCCGGATCACCGCGTACACGTCGCCGGAATAAGGCGCGTCAAAAATGGCGTTGATATTCCATGTTTTGTTTGTTTCGTTTGCGCTGTTGACAAGGGTAACGGTACAAGCGATGTCGTTGCCGTCCACGTCTTCGATGCGAACGCCATCCACGGCCTGGTTGGTGGTCAGGCTGAGCAGCAGGCGCGTGTTTATGCTGCCGCTGTTGCTGGCTGCCTGGAAGGAGATTGCTTTTCCGGGCTCCTTCACCTTCGCCTGCACCAGGCCGTCAATCGCGTTCTTTATAGGATTCAAAGGACCTGCGTCCTGGATGAAATGCAGCGCCACGCATCCCAGCAGCACCACGATCAGCAAGCCTACAATCAGCTTCATCCAGGGGAAGGAACGGGTATCCCCATCGTCGTCGCAATCATCGTCGAGGGGAACACTCCTGCGCATGTACATTTGATCGTCGCTGTAAACAGAGGGCTGACGTTTTCTGCCGCGCGGCATCGGGGAAGAGGCAAAAGAATCGTTCTCTTCCGGCCAATTGGAAGGAACGCGCCGCTGCCATTTGATTTCATCCGCCGGCTCCTGCTCCGGGGGCAATTGCCTGGATGAATTGACGGCAGGCGCCTGAGCCGTTTTTTCCGTTTCCTGACGGTGGCGCTCGCTGCGCCGATGGCGGACCACAGGCTGCTGATTATAATTTGGATCTTGATAATTGCTCAAAGGATGAAACCTCCCGTACATCATTTACGGTGTAAATAATCCCGTATATAGTATATCAGAAACGAACCTGAATCACAAGAAAAAAATGCCCTCCGGGAAAGGTTTAACAGAAAATTAACCGGCGCAAAAACCGTGCTTCAATTTTCATCATGAATATGATACAATATGAACTGAACCACAAGAAGGCGGGGGAGATATGCCATGCACCGTTTTTTTTCGGAAAGACTGGATGAAAACAGCGCTGTGCTGTTGCCAAAGGAGGAGGATCATGCGCTCAGGGTGCTGCGCCTGAATACCGGCGACGCATGCCAGGCGCTGATGGATGGCAGCGTTTTTGACGCGGTGATCCGGGAAACCAGCCCGCGCGTGGTATTGACGCTGGGGGAGGCGCTGCCGACGCCTGAGCCGTCCGTCAGTGTTACGTTGTATCAGGGCGTCCCGAAAGGTGATAAGATGGATTATACTGCCCAGAAATGCACGGAGGCTGGTGTCAGCAGGATCGTGCCGGTGGAGTTTTCCCGCTGTGTAGCCCGCTGGGAGGGCAAGGACGCAGTCAAGAAGCAGGCCCGGTTTCAGCGCATCGCCGCGGAAGCGGCCAAGCAGTCTGGCCGGGCAGCGGTTCCGGAGGTTTCTTTGCCAATGGCCTTTGGCGCCATGTGCGCAGAGATTGCGAAGCATGAGCTCATACTGGCCCCATGGGAGGAAGAACACGGAAACGGCATCCGGGCCAATTGGCAGGGAGAAAAAGACGTGGCGATCGTCATCGGCCCGGAAGGCGGTATTTCCTTGGAAGAAATCGAACGGCTGAAAAAAGCCGGAGCGAAGCCCGTCACCCTCGGCCCGCGCATATTCCGCACAGAAACGGCCGGTTTAGCGGCAATTGTTTCATTGCTGACTATATCGGGAGATATGGAATAAGCGAAGCGCCCATTCCCTGGAACGGGCTTTTTTCCAAATTGTATCATATCAATACGCAGGCAGCATTTCAAGCGCGCCTGCCCTAAAGGAGTTTACCATTCATGAAAACAGTTGCTTTCCACACCCTGGGCTGCAAGGTGAATCAATATGATTCCCAGGCGATGCTGGAGCTGTTTATACAAGCGGGGTACGAGCCCCGCGCATTTACCGACACGGCTGATATATACGTGGTGAATACCTGCACCGTCACCGGAACCGGTGACAAGAAAAGCCTGAATGCTGTGCGGCGCGCTTTGCGGACGAATCCACAGGCCGAAGTCGTGATTGCCGGATGCCTCGCCCAGCGGGACGGGGAAAAGCTGCTGGAGACCGGCGCAAGGCTGGTGATCGGCAACGCGCGCCGGGACGAGGTGGTAAAACTGCTGGAGGAAGCGGTGGAGAAGGGAGAAAGGGTGGCGGCAGTCACGGACATCCTGCGGGCACCGTATGAACCACTGTTTATTTCCAGCCATGAAGGGCACACCCGGGCAGTTCTGAAGATTCAGGAGGGATGCGACCGCTACTGTACCTATTGCATCATTCCTTACGTGCGGGGCGGCATTCGCTCCCGCAAGCCGGAAGACATCGCCAAGGAAGCCTGCCGATTGGCCAGGGCGGGCTTTCAGGAATTGGTGCTGACCGGGATCCACCTGACCAGTTACGGCCGGGATCTGGAGAAGGCTTCTCTGATCGATGCAATTCGCGCCTGTGACGTGCCAGGCGTCAGCCGTATCCGGCTGGGTTCGCTGGAACCGGTGATCGTGACGGAGGACTTTGTGTCCTCCCTCCAAATCGAAAAAAAGGTCTGTCCGCAGTTTCACTTGGCCTTGCAATCAGGCAGCGACGCGGTGCTGCATAGGATGCGCCGCCGCTATACCACCGAGGATTTCCGCCGGGCCTGCGCGCTGCTGCGGCAGGCTTATCCCACCTGCGCCATCACCACGGACGTGATCACAGGGTTTCCCGGCGAAACCGAGGATGAGTTTTCCGAAACGGTAAGGTTCAGCCGGGAAATCGGCTTCGCCCGGATGCACGTTTTTCCTTATTCTGCCCGCCAGGGCACCCCAGCGGCGGCCATGCCAAATCAGGTGAAACGGGCTGTCCGGGAGGAACGGGCACGTCAGCTGATCGCCGTGGGCAATGCGCTGGCCGAAGCTTACCGTGCCTCCTGGCTCGGAAAGCAAGTGGAAGTCCTGCTGGAAGAAACCGATGAAAACGGCCTCGCCCATGGCTATACTGCCGAATACATTCCCTGCGCAGTGGAAAGCGGGCATCCTGGACAGCTCTGCAAAGCGACCGTGACCGAGATTCTTGAAGATGGGTTGTTGGGGATCATTTCAGTATAGATCAAAATAAGGAAACGCCCGGATGTGTTTTCGCTTCCGGGCGTCTTTAATGGCTTGGCCGTTGTTGTTTCTGGTTTTATGCCTATCTTGTCTCAGCAAGCGGGAATCAGTCGATGGTGATGCACTTGCAGGGGCACACAGCGGCGCAGGAGCCGCAGCGGGTGCACTTGGCAGGGTCGATGTGGGCGAAACCGTTTTCTATGGTAATTGCTTCGTATTGGCATTCCTTCTTGCAGCGTCCGCAGCCGATACAGGCGTCCATGCAAACGGCGCGGGCCACGCGGGCGGTGTCGCTGTTGCGGCAGCGCACGATGACGCTGGAGGACAGAGGCAGCAGCTTCAACACGCTGCGGGGACAGGCTTTCACGCACGCGCCGCAGGCTGTGCACTTGTCGGGGTCAACATGCGCGATGCCGTTGACCATGCTGATGGCGCCAAACGCGCACTTGTCCATGCAGTCGCCAAGGCCCAGGCATGCAAAGCGGCAGTCCTTGGGGCCGCCCGCAAGGCCGGCAGCGGTGGAGCAGCTCTGATAGCCGTCGTACTGATAGCGATCCTTCGCTACGCCGCTTTCGCCCTGGCACAGCACGCGGCACACCAGCTTTTCACTGCTGGCGGCTTCCATACCCATGATTTTGGCAATGCCTTTTATGCCTTTTTCACCGGCAGGGGCACAGCCGTTGATGGGCGCTTCGCCAGCCACCACGGCTGCGGCGAAGCCGTCGCAGCCGGGATAGCCGCAGGCACCGCAGTTCGCGCCGCCCAGGCACTCGCGTACCTGCGCCACACGCTCGTCCACTTCCACATGGAATTTCTTGCTGGCGAAGGTGAGCACGCCGCCAAAAATCAGGCCCAGCGCGCCCAACAGGATACCGGCATACAAAATCGTCATATCAGCATCCTCCTTATACCAAGCCGTTGAAGCCCATAAAGGCCACAGCCATCAGTCCGGCGGATACCAGGGTGATGGGGAAGCCTTTCATGCAGGCGGGGATCTTGCTGCTTTCCAGCCGCTCGCGTACGCCTGCCATCAGTACGATGGCCAGCAGGAAGCCCAGGGCAGAGAAGGTGCCGTTCAGCACAGACTGGAGCAGGCCGTAATTGTTGTTCATGTTCAGGGTCGCCACGCCCAGCACGGCACAGTTGGTGGTGATCAGGGGCAGGTAGATTCCCAGCGCGCTGTACAGGGTGGGGCTGCTCTTTTTGAGGAACATTTCCACAAACTGCACCAGCGCCGCAATGACCAGGATGAACGCAATGGTGTTCATGTAAGTCAGATCCAGGGGGATCAGCAGGAAGTTGTAGATCAGCCAGCAGAACAGGGAAGCGATGGTCATCACGAAGGTCACGGCCAGGCCCATGCTGATGCTGGTTTCTACCTTGCCGGATACGCCCAGGAAGGGGCAGCACCCCAGGAAGCGGTTGAAAATGAAGTTATGGGTCAGGATGCAGCTGACCATAAACAGCAGGATATCTGTGATGCTCATGCGGCCTGTCCCTCCTTATCAGCATGCTTTCTTTCATACTTTTTGACAGCCAGGTTCACTAAGCCCATCAGCAGCCCGTAGGTGAGGAAGCCGCCGGAGGCCAGCACGATCAGCAGCATGGGCTCGTAGGAGCCGCCCAGCAGGTTAAAGCCGAATACGCTGCCGTTGCCGATCAGCTCGCGGATGGCGCCCATCATGGTCAGCGCCAGCGTGAAGCCCAGGCCCATGCCCAGCCCGTCGAAAGCGGACAGCACAGGGCCGTTCTTGCTGGCAAAGGCTTCCGCCCGGGCCAGGATGATGCAGTTCACCACAATCAGAGGAATGAAGATGCCAAGGCTTTCGTCCAGCGAGGGAAGGAACGCCTTCATCAGCAGCTGCACCATGGTCACGAATGTGCAGATCACCACAATGAAAGCGGGGATGCGCACCTGGTCAGGGATGAACTTGCGCAGCAGGGAAATGGCAATGTTGGAGCATACCAGCACGAAGGTGGCGGCCGCGCCCATGCCCAGACCGTTTAACGCACTGGTGGTGACGGCCAGGGTGGGGCAGGTGCCCAGCACCAGGCGGAAGGTGGGGTTTTCGGGAATGATGCCGTTCAAGAAGACGGACCCGACGCTTTTCTTTTCGCTCATGCCTTCTTGGCCTCCTTCTTAACGCCGTAAATCTTCCGGGGCATCCGGTCGATCAGCGGTGTGGCAATGTTCATCAGCAGGATACCGTAGGTGACGCCTTCGGGATAGCTGCCGAAGCTGCGGATCAAAACGATGATGAGGCCGATTCCAACGGCGTAAATCACCTGGCCCAAGGGGGTGATGGGGGAGGTGACATAGTCGGTGGCCATGAATACCGCGCCGAACAGCACGCCGCCGGAAAGCACCGCAGCCAGGGCGGCTTCAGGCGCCGCGCCGTTGATCAGTATGGTGCAGCAGAACACGCTGGCCGCCATGATGACGGGAATGCGCCAGGAAATCACCTTTGTCACCAGCAGGAAAACGAGGCCGGCCAGGATAGCGGCCTTGCTTACTTCGCCGATAGCGCCCGGGCACTGGCCCAGGAACAGCTGCATCAGCGTGTAGTTTGCCGGAGCGCCCAGTGGCGTGGCGGCGGAAACGGCGTCAGCGCCGGCCTGGAAGAACGTGGGGGTCACGCAGGCGGAAGCGGTCATATGCACCGGCCAGGAAGCCAGCAGCACGGCACGGGCAGCAAGGGCGGGGTTGAGGAAATTGTCACCCAGGCCGCCGAACAGCTGCTTGACGATCATGATAGCGAAGAACGCGCCAATGATCACCATCCACCAGGGAGCTGTGGCGGGCAGGTTCAAGCCCAGGATGAGTCCGGTGACGAGGGCTGAAAAGTCGCCCACGCGGACGGGCTGCTTGGCAATCTTCTGCCAAAGGAATTCGGCGCATACGGCGCTGGCCATGGAAAGGCACAGCACCAGCAGGGCGGAGAAACCGAAAGCGTATACGCCCCATGCCGCGGTGGGGAGCAGCGCGATGAACACATACTGCATGATCCGCTGGGTCGTCAGCGGGTTATGCATGTGCGGCGCGGTGGATATTCTCAGGCTCATTTGTTCGCTCCTCCTTTCGCGGCAGCTGCTTTGGCCTTGGCTTCCGCGGTAATGTGATCCTTGCAGAACTTAAAGGAAGGCGTCAGCCACCGTCGGGAGGGGCATTCGTATGCGCAGGAACCGCACAGGATGCAGTCCATCACGTGCAGCTTTTCCGCGGCGGCAAAGTCGCTCTTGTCGGCAGCAACCTTGATTTGGTAAGGATTCAGGCCGATGGGACAGGCGGCCACACAGCGTCCGCAATGGATGCAGGGGCTTTCGTTCTTGCTCTTGGCCTCCTTTTCATTCAGCACCACGATGCCGTTGGTGGACTTGCTGATCGGCATCTGGTCGTTGGGAATGCACATGCCGGTCATCATGCCGCCGAACACCACCTTGCCGACGGGTTCGGAATAGCCGCCGCACTCGCCGATGATGTCCTCGGTGATCGTGCCGATGCGTAGCAGCAGGTTTGCAGGATTGCGCACACAGCCGGTCACGGTGCAAATACGGCTGATAAGGGGTTTGCCGTCGATGACGGCGTCAGCGATGGCTGCGCAGGTACCCACGTTCAGCACGACCACGTGCGCCGCAATGGGCAGCCCGCCGGAGGGCACCTGCCGCCCGGTGATCGCTTCGATGAGCTGTTTTTCACCGCCCTGGGGGTACTTGGTTTTAAGGGGCTGGACGGAAACGCCCTCCCGTCCCTGCGCTGCCTTGATCATGGCTTCGATGGCTTCAGGCTTGTTGTCCTCGATGCCGATGATGCCTCTTTTTACGTTCAGGGCCCGCATGACGGCCCGAAGCCCGTCCACGATGCGGGTGCTGTGTTCCAGCATCAGGCGGTAGTCGGCGGTCAGGTGGGTTTCGCACTCCGCGCCGTTGACGATGATGGTGTCGCAGGTAGCGCCTTGCTGAAAGGTCAGCTTCACATGGGTGGGAAAGGAAGCGCCGCCCATGCCGGTGATGCCCGCAGCCTGAATGGTGGGGATCACCAGCTTGGGATCAACTGTTTCCACGTTGCCCAGGGGATGCAATTCCACCCAGGTATCTGCGAAATCGTTCTTGATGGTCACTGCCTGCACGTTGCCTGCGCCAAGAGAGGGAATCTGGTCTACTGCCACCACTTCGCCGCTGACGCTGGCGTGGACGGGAACGCTCATGAAGCCCTGGGCTTCGCCGATCACCTGACCGACGTCCACATGATCGCCTTTCTTGACGCAGGGCTTGGCAGGCGCGCCGATGTTCATGGCCATGGAGATGACTACCGTATCCGATACATATTCTTTCGTTTCCAGATTGCGGGTCTGGCCTTTCCCCTCGTGCATGCCGTGGAGGGGGTGAATGCCCCGCTTAAATGTTTTCGTAAGCAATGCCAGTGCCTCCATTCTTTTCAGTTTCCACCGGTCACTGCAGTCCGGCGAGGGAGTCAACATAAGCCTGATTCAGCGCGATCTCGATGGCGATTACTTCGTATTCCGGCATGTCCGCACCCTGGATGCCCCCGATGCTCAGGGGCATTTGCTGGCCGATCAGGAACTCGCCCAAGGCATCGCACTGCACCGCTTCCTTTGCTTGATCGTTGCCTATCGGCTGTTTGTACACGCCGAAATAGGTGAGAACACCGTTTTCAAAGGCTGCGGCAGCATTGTATTCCGTGAAAAAGCTGATGCTTTCCCCGATACCGAAAGCGCTGAAATCAAAGCTTTGACCCGCAGCTTCAGGCGATTGCCTGAAAGCTTCGTTGACGGCGATGGCGGCGGCGGTTTTGTAGGGATCGTCGTAAGCATCCACATCCAGGGGCAGCGCTTCGCCGACGAACAGGGCCTCCAGCTGATCGTTCCGTTCGCTTGGCCGGTATGCTTCTTCACCGACCTGCTTTTCCTCAAATTCAACTTCCTCCACTGTGACGGCGGGGGTAATCTTTACTTTTGCCCGGATCGAGGTGAAGAAAGCGATGGCCTCGCCATAGTAAACCGGTTCGCCTTCGCCGGGCTCGGCCGGGAAGGTCACGGTGGGGCTGTCTGCGCCGCCGATGATCTTATCCTCCGCTTCGCGCATCTGATCAAAGTACGCTTTGTTGATGGCAATCGCGGCTACACTGTCCAGCATAGAGGACTGGGTTGTTTCCAGGGGAAGCGTCATGCCGATGAATTTTTCTTTCAGCGCGTCTTCCCGGGCACATGGAATGTATTCCTCGCTGTCAACCGCTTTTTCCAGTACGGTCAGGGCGGTCAGCACATCGTTCTCAGCTTCCACGGTCACGCGAAGCGTCAGCGTGGCGGCGGCTTTAGGTTTTTCTTCAGCTGCTTCGGGCTTTGCTTCCGGCTGCGCCTGGATTTCCGGTTCGTTTTGTTTTTCTTCCTGAGGCGCTTCTTCCTTTCCCGTTACATCCTGGGTTTCAAAGCCGCAGGCCACGTTGATCGCGTTGGCAACAGCCGCCGCTTCCTCGCTGCTTTGTCCGTTCACATCCAAGGGAAGGGTCTTGGCCAGGAACAGGTTTTTCATTTCCTCGTCCAGGCTGCTGACAGTATATGCCGACTGATCGCTGCCTTCGGGCTTTTCCAGTATGGACAGACCGGCGATGACACCGTTGGCTTTTGTCACCCGCACCTGGACGTCCTTGGAATCCAGCACGATTTCGGCGACAGTTCCGTAGTTTTTCGCCAGCAGCAGTTCAGCCACCGGGAGTTCCTGTTCTTCTTCCGTTTCGGGAACTGTATCGGAAACAGGTTCGACAGCAGGTTCTTCAACAGGTTCGGACACAGGCGTTTCAATGGGTTCGGTAGAAACGCCGGTGCTGGCATAGGCTTCGTTCAGGGCGTCCACCACGGCGGTGGAGGTCACGGTAGCGCCCGCGATAGCGTCAATATCAGCCAGCGTCAGGGGCATCTGCTTGCCAATGAACTGGGCCTGGAATTCGTCCTCCAGCGCGCGGGCACCCAGGCCGGGCGTCTCGGCAAAGCTGTCGTCGCCAATTTTTATGGAAGTAATCTTGCCCTCGTCATCGAAGGCGGCTTCCACAGCGACGGGACCGCCAAAGCCCTGGGCAGAAGCGGTGACAATATTTTCGGCAACGGCTTTCGTTTCAGCAGGCACTTCTTCCACAATAGGTTCTTCTTCTACTTCGCCCTTAGAAGCGGCATACGCCTTGTTCAGGCCGTTGACAATAGCGGTCTTGGTGAAGGTCGCGCCGGTGAGGGTATCGACGCCACCGATTTCCATCGGCATCTGAGCGCCGATGAAAGGATACTGTTCTTCAGCGGTCAAAGCCCGAGCACCGAAGCCTTCGGTCTCCGCGAATTGGTCGTCGCCCACGCCCAGGTAAATGATCTTGCCTTCATCATCGAAAG
>JAFZOG010000014.1 GCA_017550745.1 Clostridia bacterium
CCCTGGGATGCATCGAAGGGCCGCAGCCCTTCGATTGTAATCCGCAGGCGGCGGCGTGTACGTCGCCGAGGAGCAACAGAATGTTGCTTCCTATATCCATTTCCGGCCGCAAAAATAGGGTTTTGGCCTCCTTTGGAGGTCGAAAACCCATTTTTGCAGGAAATGGATGCATCGAATGAAAATGGAATCCCGATTCCATTTTCATTCGAAGGTTGTCGAAAATACTTTTTTCGACAACCTCAAATGCCCTGCCGCTTGGCAGGACATTTCCCAGAGTTTTTTACAATCAAAAGGGTTTTCGACCTCCAAAGGAGGCCAAAAACCCTTTTTGCGTAAAATTGAATGTGTCGGTTTTTGAATCGTTTCGCAGGATCATTTGGCGTATTCCATGCTGCGGGTTTCGCGGATGACGTTGACCCGAATCTGGCCGGGATACTCCATTTCCTTTTCGATGCGCTTGGCGATTTCCTTGGCCAGCACCTTGGTGCCCTCGTCGGTGACGTCCTCGGGCTTGACCATGATGCGCACCTCGCGGCCGCTCTGGATGGCGAAGCACTTGTCCACGCCGTGGAAGGAATTGGCGATCTCTTCCAGCTTGGTGAGGCGCTTGATGTAGTTCTCCAGGCTTTCGCGGCGGGCGCCGGGGCGGGCTGCGCTGATGGCGTCGGCGGCCTGCACCAGCACGGCTTCCACGGTCTGGGGCTCCACGTCGTTGTGGTGCGCCAGGATGGCGTGGATCACGTCGGCGCTTTCATGATACTTGCGGGCCAGCTCACCGCCCAGGGACACGTGGGTGCCCTCCTGCTCGTGGTCAACGGCCTTGCCGATGTCATGCAGCAGGCCCGCGCGCTTGGCCAGCGCCACGTCCGCGCCCAGCTCCGCGGCCATCAGGCCCGCCAGGTGGCTGACCTCGATGGAGTGCTTGAGCACGTTCTGGCCATAGCTGGTGCGGAATTTCATCCGGCCCAGCAGCTTCACCAGCTCGGGATGGATGCCGTGCTGGCCGGTCTCGAACACGGCCTGCTCTCCGGCCTCCCGGATCTGGTTTTCCACTTCTTTTTTGGCTTTATCCACACACTCCTCGATGCGGGCGGGGTGGATGCGGCCGTCCATGATCAGCTTTTCGATGGCCAGCCGGGCGATCTCGCGCCGGACGGGGTCAAAGGCGGATACGATCACAGCCTCGGGGGTATCGTCGATAATCAGGTCAACGCCGGTGGCGGTTTCCAGGGCGCGGATGTTGCGGCCTTCGCGGCCGATGATGCGGCCCTTCATATCGTCGTTGGGCAGGTTGATGACGGACACGGTGGTTTCCGCCACATGGTCCGCGGCGCATTTCTGGATGGCCAGGGCGATGATGTTCCGGGCTTTCTTTTCGCCCTCCTCCTTGGCGCGGCTTTCGATCTCCCGCACGGTGGCGGCGGCGTCATGGAAAGCTTCCTTCTGAACCCGGTCGATGACCATCTGGCGGGCCTCGTCCTGGGTCATGGTGGCGATGCGTTCCAGCTCGGCGAGCTGCTTTTGCTTGATTTCCTCGGCCTCTTCCTGAAGCTTCTGCGCGTCGGCGATTTTTTCTTCCAGCGCTTCCTCGCGGGCGCTCAGGCTGTCCTTGCGTTTATCCAGCTGGGCTTCGCGCTTGTCCAGGGTTTCCTCCCGCTGCTCGATGCGGCGCTCGGAGCGCTGCATTTCCGTCCTGCGGGCGCGGCTTTCCTTGTCCAGCTCGCTTTTGAGGTGCAGGATCTCTTCCTTCGCGGCCAGGATCATTTCTTTTTTATTATCTTCCGCCTTGCGGGTTGCGTCGTCCAGCAGCTTTTTCGCGTACTCCTCGGTGCGGCCGATCTTCTTTTCCGCCACGGTCTGGCGGTACAGGTAACCGCCCAAGCCGCTGCCGGCCGCCGCAACGAGGATGAGTAATATCCATACGATGGGTGACATGCGTTTGCGTCCTCCTTTCCTTCTTTGTTTTCTGTCAAAGTCATTTGTTCATTTTACAGGCCAAAAACCGCGCGAAAACAAACCGTTTTCGCACGGCAAAGCTGTATCCCCGATACCGCGTGCTTTGGTTGCACGCAAGCATAAGCACCCAAACACAACGGCCCGGCTTGAGAAAAAACTGCGCCGGAGCCTTATGGAAAGCGGAAACGCCTGCAAAAAAATGGAAAGCAAACTGTATCCTGAAAACAGCTTCACAGCGCTGCGGTACAGCGCCGCTTTTCAGCCGAACATAATTATTGTACACATCCGTGCAAAGAAAGTCAAGATAGAATCAAAAAGTTCACAGCGCGTTTACAATAAACTGCCCCCATTCAGCTAAAGCTGAATGGGACGAATGAAAATGGAATCGGGATTCCATTTTCATTCGATCCATCCATTTCCTGCAAAAATGGGTTTTCGACCTCCAAAGGAGGCCAAAAATCCTATTTTTTGCGGTCGGAAATGGATATAGGAAGCAACATTCTGTTGCCTGCCCGGGGCCTTCCGGCCCGCCCTACGCTGAAAACCGGCCCAAGGGCAGGTTTTCCGGGCGCTTCGGGCCCCGGCGACGTACACGCCGCCGCCTGCGGATTACAGTCGGGGGAGTTCCCCCGACACCCCC
>JAFZOG010000161.1 GCA_017550745.1 Clostridia bacterium
GGCTTGATCTCGATGTTGTGGATCAGGGTGCCGACGGGGATGTTGGCCATGGGCAGGGCGTTGCCGGGCTTGATGTCGGCGTTTTCGCCGGCCATCACGGTGTCGCCCACCTTCAGGTCCAGGGGAGCCAGGATGTAGCGCTTCTCGCCGTCCGCGTAGTGCAGCAGGGCGATGAAGGCGGAGCGGTTGGGATCGTACTCGATGGCGGCCACTTTGGCGGGCACATCTTTCTTATCGCGCTTGAAATCAATGATGCGGTATTTGACCTTGTTGCCGCCGCCCTGGTGGCGGACGGTGATCTTGCCCTGCTTGTTGCGGCCCGCGTTCTTTTTCTTGTATTCGGTCAGGCTCTTTTCAGGGGTTTTCTTGGTGATTTCCTCAAACGTCAGCACCGACATAAAGCGGCGGGCGGACGAAGTCGGCTTATAAACACGAATTGCCATGTTGCTTCTCCTCCCTTACACCATGCCCTCGAAGAATTCGATGGGCTTGGAATCTTCCGTCAGGATCACATAGGCCTTTTTGATTTCGGGGGTACGGCCGCTGTGGACGCCCTGGCGCTTGATCTTACCCAGGGTGCGCAGGGTGTTGACCCGGGCCACCTTGATTTCGGGGAAGACCTTTTCAAGCGCGGTCTTGATTTCGATCTTGTTGGCGTCGATGGCCACTTCAAACACGTACCGCTTGTCGGCGATGCCGTCGTAGCCTTTTTCCGTCAGGACGGGGCGCAGAATAATGTCATGCGGGTTCTTCATGCGTACACCTCCTGCAGGTCCTGCATGGCCCCTTTGAGCACGATGATCTTATCGGCGTTGAGCAGGTCATACACATTGATGGTGTTTACATAAGCGTCTTTCAGGGTGGGGATGTTCTTGCCGGCGCGGATGACGGCTTCGTCCCGGTCTGCCAGCACCAGCAGCGCCTTCTTTTCTTCGGCGCCCAGGGCCTTGAGGACCTGCGCCATCAGCTTGGTTTTGCTCTGCTGGAGCTTGATTTCGTCCACCACGATGATGGAGCCTTCATTATATTTGCTGGTCAGGGCGCTCTTCATGGCCAGGCGGCGCACCTTCTTGGGCACCTTGACCACGTAATCCCGGGGCTGGGGAGCGAAGACCACGCCGCCGTGGCGGAACTGGGGAGCCCGGTTGCCGTGATGGCGGGCGTTGCCGGTGCCCTTCTGGCGATAGATCTTCCGGCCGCCGCCGCGAACCATGCCGCGGGTGAGGGCGCTCTGGGTGCCCTGGCGCTGATTGGCTAAAATGGAGCGAACGACCAGATGCATGGCGGGGACGTTGATGGGGGAGGCGAAGATCTCTTCGCTCAGCTCCATGCTGCCCACTTTCTTGCCCTGCATGTCGAGCACATCGATGTTAGGCATTGTTTCTGTTTCCTCCTTCATCAGGCCTTGCAGGAATTACGGATGAGCAGCAGGCCTTCCTTGGGGCCGGGAACCGCGCCGTGCACCAGCAGCAGGCTGCGCTCGGCATCCACCTTCACGATGGACAGGTTCTGGATCGTGACCCGCTCCACGCCGTAATGACCGGCCATGTGCTTGTTCTTGAACACGCGGGAAGGATCGGAGTTGGCGCTCATGGAGCCCACGCCGCGGTGATACTTGGAGCCGTGGGCCATGGGGCCGGTGTGCTGGTTCCAGCGGTAGATGGGGCCGGTATAGCCGCGGCCCTTGGTGATGCCGGTGATGTCCACGGCTTCGCCTTCTTCGAACACGTCGGCTTTGATTTCCTGGCCGATTTCGTAAGCGGAGCAGTCGTCAAACCGGAATTCCCGCAGCGCCCGGGTGGGGGCGACGCCCGCCTTGGCGAAGTGGCCCGCGTCGGGCTTGTTCACCAGCTTCTTGGCCCGGTTTTCGGGGATCTTGTCGAAGCCGAACTGCACGGCTTCATAACCGTCTTTTTCGAGGGTTTTCTTCTGCACCACGGTGCAGGGGCCCGCCTGAATGACCGTCACGGGAACCAGACGGCCGTCGGGCAGGAAAATCTGGGTCATACCCAGCTTTTTGCCAACGATCGCTTTCTTCATAATTGCCCTCCTGCCTTACAGCTTGATTTCGATTTCGACGCCGGCCGGCAAATCGAGCTTCATCATGGCGTCCACAGTGCGGGGATTGGGGTTCAGCACGTCGATCAGGCGCTTATGGGTGCGGCGCTCAAACTGCTCGCGGCTGTCCTTATACTTATGGGGGGAGCGGAGGATCGTGACGATCTCCTTTTCGGTGGGCAGCGGGATCGGGCCGGAGACCCGGGCGCCCGTGCGCTTCGCGGTTTCCACAATACGCTCGGCGGACTGGTCGATCAGGTTGTGTTCATACGCCTTGAGCTTGATGCGGATTTTCTGGTTGGCCATGGTTTTTCCTCCTTGATTTCGTACTCACGGCTTAAACGGGGGGAGTCTTTCCCTCTGTTCCGGCGCTTCGCAGGCGGCGCCGCCTTTTTGAGGGGAAGCCCGTCGCCTTCCGTGCCTTTTCGCACGGCTCGAGTCCGTTCGTCGGGGTCCTGCCCCGGCTGGTCGGCGCTAATTACCTGCTCTGGCCTGAGCAGCAACTTAGCGCTTCATCCCTTAACAGACAGCTTTACAATTATACTCCAGCAAAACGCAAAAAGCAAGCTTTTTTTACCCTGTTTTTAAAATTTTTTTCATCTTTTTTTCGCCGGCCCTGCCCGCAAACGCCCATGCCGCGCGCTTTTTCCAAATGAAGTTTGACAACCCTTCCGGGTGTGTCATAACGGGCAAAAAAGGACAAATTATGATTCCCGCAGGGGCCTGTTTTTTTGTCCACGCGCCTGCCGTATCCGCCGTTTTTTGCACCAAAAAATGCCCCATCTGGGGCAGAGGAGCAGAAAAAGCAACTATATATAGTAGAGCGCTTATACTATTCTCAAATCAAAAAAGCAACAATAGCAGCATCAATCAATCATGTCATCCCGAGCGAAGTGGAGTGAGAACGAAACGGAGCCAAGGGATCTTTGAGCCGGTTGATCACATTGCTCAGGTCTCTCCACTCCGCTCCGCCAGGTCCTTCGACTCCGCTGCGCTCCGCTCAGGATGACATCGCTTCGGTCGGGATGACATTGTTTATACGTTATTCATTATTGCTTATCTAGGGAGTGTTCACACTGCCGCTCAAAGGCTGAATTCTGGTTGATTTTCCGTCATGCTGCGTTGCATTTCCTTGAAATACCGCCAGTATTCCTGCGGAAATGCGCCTTGCCTGACGAAAAATCATCTCAGA